>JASJAN010000002.1 GCA_030066985.1 Desulfobacterales bacterium | reverse complement strand
CCTTGCCGCCATTGCGCAAAGTTGTGACTTAAAACTTCAAATGGCCGCTTATATCCAAGCTGGCGCCGGATGTCAATCACCAGGTTCAAAGGTTCAGGGTTCGGGGTTCAGAGGTTAATTAGTTGATTGGTTTAATAGTCAGGGATTGAATCTATTTTAATCTATTTGACCATTTAACCAGTTAACGAATTGACTAGGTATAAGAATCAGAAGCCAGAAACCCAGAACCTTTGAACGCTGAACCTTTGAACCTCTTCTGTGATGATAAGAACATATTTCTTGATTTATCACTTGAATATACTATATCCATTAAATTAGGAAGATAAAGCTCTGGATATATCCATCAATATTAGAATCACCGAGGAGGATTCCATGGAAGTGATCGTGACAGAATCTGCACAGCTAAAAGAAAAACCGGATGAAGCCAACTTGGGTTTTGGGACCCTGTTCACCGATTACATGTTTATCATGGATTACGAGCCGGATAAGGGGTGGCATTCAGCGCGCATCGAGCCTTACGGTCCCATGGCTTTGGATCCGTCCACCATGTTTCTGCATTATGCTCAGGGCGCGTTTGAGGGGCTTAAAGCTTACCGAACAGAATCCGGCAACATTCAGCTGTTCAGGCCCCAGGAAAATTTTAAACGTTTGAATCGCTCCTGTCGGCGACTGTGCATGCCTGAACTCGACGAGGGCTTTGCCCTTGATGCACTCAAGCAGCTGCTGACAATGGAAAAAAATTGGGTGCCGGGAGCCCCCGAAACCTCTCTTTACATCCGGCCCACGCTTATTGCCACGGACCCCTATATCGGTGTGCGGGCTTCATTCAACTATCGCTATTTTATTATTCTTTCACCGGTGGGCGCCTATTACCCCGAGGGATTTAACCCGGTTAAAATTCTGGTCACCCATAAATATGTCCGGGCCGTGCGCGGCGGTGTGGGTGAAGCCAAAACACCCGGCAACTATGCTGCCAGCATCCTGGCCGGTGAAGAAGCCCACAAAGAAGGCTATGCGCAGGTGCTTTGGCTGGATGGCGTCGAGCAAAAATATCTTGAAGAAGTCGGCTCCATGAACATCTTTTTCGTGATTGACGGTGAGATCGTCACACCGGAATTAAACGGCAGCATCCTGCCGGGCATCACCCGGGATTCGGTGATCCGGCTGGCCAAACACTGGAAAGATAAAGTGTCAGAGAGAAAAATCAGTATCGATGATTTAGTGGAGGCCAATGCTTCGGGAAAACTGACGGAAGTTTTCGGCTCCGGGACCGCAGCCGTGATCTCACCGGTTGGCGAGATCAAATACGGGGACCAGGTCTTTACAATTGCCGACGGCAAGGTTGGCCCGGTGGCCCAGAAATACTACAAGGCCATCACCGACATCCAGTATGGCAAAGCCGAAGACCCGTTGGGGTGGATTGTTCAAGTCACCTAAAAAAGGTGTCAGGTGTCAGGATTACCAATCTGATGGAAATCATCAGATTCTGCATGGCCTCTTTTTTCTGACACCCGAAACCTGAAACCTGAACCGCCAACGGCGGAACTTTAGAGCCTGATACCCGCAACGCGAAACACAGAACCCTTTGACATGGAGAACTAAATGTCCAAAACACCGGCTAAAGGCCATCTGCCTGCATTTGTTGCCAAGATGCAAGACGAAGGTCTGCAGCCTCTGGTGATTGATACCTTTGCCTATTACTACCATCAGGTGCTAAGCGGAGAAACAGGTCTGGTGTATGATCGCGAGATTCAGCCGGTTGAGCACCAGGATATCCAGGACTTCAACCGTTTAAAAAAATATGCCGATGCCGGTCAGCGTGCTCTGCAGCATAGTGTTCGAATCGTTTTAAACGGCGGATTGGGAACAACCATGGGTTTGACTGGGCCCAAGTCACTGATCGAAGCCAAAGACGGAAAGAATTTTCTTGAAATTATTTTAAAACAAGCTGATCACGATGGCGTCCAGCTGGCGCTCATGAACAGCTTTAATACCCATGCGGCAACCCAAACAGCCTTATCCAAAATTAATCCTGCACGCAAACCGTTTCAGTTTATTCAGCACAAGTTTCCAAAAATTCAACAAAAAGATCTACAACCGGCCACATGGCCGCCGAATCCGGAATTGGAATGGAACCCACCGGGACACGGTGATGTGTTTACCGCCCTGCATACGTCCGGAATGCTGGATCGGCTTCAGAAAAACGGAATCCGATTTGCCTTTATTCATAACCTGGATAATCTCGGTGCCCAAATGGAAATGGGGCTGCTGGGTTATTTTGCAGAAGAAGGCTTTCCGTTTATGATGGAGGTGGCAGAAAAAACCCCGGCGGATATCAAAGGCGGGCATCTGGCCCGGCATCGCAACGGGCGCATGATTTTGCGTGAGGCTGCTCAATGCCCCCAGGATGAAATTAAGGCCTTTCAGGATATTACCCGCTATCGCTTTTTCAACACCAATAACATCTGGATCAATTTAGACGCTTTAAAAACGCTGTTCGACAAAGAACACACGTTGCATCTTCCCATGATCCTCAATCCGAAAACAGCAGATCCTAGAAATGAAAGCAGCCCGGTGGTTTTCCAGGTTGAGACCGCCATGGGCGCTGCAATTTCTCTGTTCGACGGTGCCACCGCTGTGCGGGTGCCCCGTTCCCGATTTTTTCCGGTCAAGTCCTGCAATGACCTTTTGGCGCTGCGCTCGGATTGTTATATTCTCGAGGATAAATACCAACTGAGCATCAATCCAAAACGCACGGCAGCCGGCAAACCGGAAACGGTCAAAATCAAATTGGACCCACGGTTCTATGGAAAAATAGATCTATTGGAGCAACGTATCGGGCAGGGATTGCCCTCGTTGGTGGATTGTGAATCACTTGAAATTGTAGGCGATGTCGCTTTTGAGAGCGATGTGGTCATTCAGGGCCGGGTGTCAATCAAAAACACGCAAAACACTAACGCCACCGTCAAAAAAGGAACCCTCATCAATCAGGACCTCCTTTTCTAGAATCAAAATTCCGCATTCCGCATTCAAATCACTCTCTTTCCCGAATAAAATATTGGATAGTAACCTTTTCCTTGGATCCGGGCGCCATTTTTAAAGATGCCGGACTCAGCACCAGGTTGGCTGTAATTTCGCCTGTGCCGCTTAGCTGATCGAGCTGCACTTTTTCGGTATAAATCGTCCCGATTTCTTCAAGAATGCGCTTGCTGCCGGTGACTTCCACTTTGGCCGGTTCGGTTACGGAATCCACCAAAATGAGATTCCCGGACAGTTTGCCAGCCCAATCAATCTGGACCGGCAATTTCTTTTTGATGGTTTCGTCAATTAAAACATCGACCTCTGAAGGCGTCACTTCACGCAGCACAATACCGGGTGGCAACGATATGTTCTCTGATGTGAGGAAAAAAGAGTTGGAACCGATAACGGCATTGCTTAAATCCAGGCGAACGTTGACCTGGTTCGGTGTGATGGCTTTGACCAAGGCACCTGAACCGCTTAACACCAGACTAACCGATTTAACCGACGTATCGACAATTTCAGTTCCGGCTTTTCGATTGGTGTAATCGATAGGAATGTCTAAAGAAACCAGTGTGTCCTGTCCCCGGGAAACACTGAACCAGATGCCGGTAATAAACAAGATGGACAGCATCGCGGCTGACGCTATTTCCAGGCCTTCTTTACGAGCGGCTCCTTTGTCAACGGCGGCCGTACCCAAATGCTCTTGCAGGTTGTTCTCCAGTGTCCGTTTTTGCTTGATTTCGCGCAAGCGGTTACCCTTGGCCACCAGCACATCGCCTCTTTCTTCTGATACCACAATAACCAGTGCATCGGACGCTTCAGCCAGGCCTAAGGCCGCACGGTGCCGGGTACCATAGTGTGAAGGCAAATCCTGACGATCCGATAGCGGCAGAATGGCGCCTACAAGGGTTATTTGATCTCCCTGAACAATGGCGGCACCATCGTGCACCGGATTGTCAGGCCAGAAGATACTGGCAATCATTTCTTTGGTGATCAAGCCTTTCCAGGGCGTACCGCCCTGCACCAAGCCGCTTAGATCCTCTTTGCCCGGAAAAACAATCAAAGCGCCGCACTTGCGGGCCGCCATTTGATAGACGGTCTCGGTGATTATTTCGGTGGGCGTCGTCGCCGTTTTATAGGACAACCCCCAGAGAATCGATTTTAAATTTTTGGCCTGGAGCACCCGCCGAATTTCATTGCGAAATACAACGATGATAATGATCGCACCCACTGCCACAATGCCCTGGACAACCCAGCTGGTAACAATCAATCCGAGGGAAACCGCAATGCGCTGCAGAAACCACAAAACGGTCATTCCGACAAGAACCTGAAAAACATTTGTTCCTCTAAAGAGAACATAAAAACGGAAAAGAATGTAACTGTTGACACAAATATCAACAACGTCCTGCCAGCGAATGGTGGATAAAAATAGCAGAATATTTTCCATTACGATTATTCCGTCACACTGAATCTTAATGCTTCTATAATTTTGCCGGATTCATCGGTGATTTCAACCCGCCAGGGACCGACATCGGATTGGTTTAGTTCGATGCTGCTGTAAGTTGACCAGCGGGGTGGCCTAAGCGTTAACCGAATTTTGGCGCTGGGCACATCGCGGTGATACCAGTTATGATAAATAATTAGTTTTTGCGGTACCTGATTGAACGATGTATAGCAAACGGCTTTCTTTTGCTCGACGGAAAAAACCGTCGTCGGGTTGCGGGGGGCGTTAGAAAAAATGTCCTCAGCCATTAATGCCTGAAACAACTGCAGCTGTGATGATTCGGCACCAAAGACAGATGTCGTTGTCTGGAATGGCAGCAGCCAAAATCCGAGTGCACCCATCAGCACCATCCAGAGAGGGACGCAAACACTGCGCCCCGTGGTTTGTTTTAGTCTCATATAAAGCCTTTTTTGTTTTTTTATGGGATTGGCATATCAACTTCTTGTTTACAATAGAACCGTAGCCTGATAAATCCCTAAAAATTTCTTATACTTATATTTTTGATTTTTCAAGGAGAATTTCGGTGTTATATATATATCAGCAAATGATGTGAATATGAACATCACATCAAATTAAACATTAAACCGGGCATTGGAATACGCCTTACAAAAACTTCCATAAAGATGACGATTGACTGTGTGAGAAGGTTGACCTCGATAGCCAAAATCCTAAAGAAGCATCCAAGGTGCCTGAAAAATGACCTATGACATTCATATCGTGCAAAATCCAGCTCCGGGAACGCGGCTGGTGAGCTTCTGTGGTGATACCCTGAGGCTAACCCTTCAATTGCCCGATACCCATTCCGGTACGGCATGGGTGCGCACCAATATCGGTTATGCCAGCATCATCAGAGAGGAAATTATCCGGGAGGTCGAAGAAAAAAAACCACCACTTGGTAAAGCCTGGTTTGATCTTCCCATGAAGCGTTTGGATGAACGGCGTTTTACAGTCACCCTGCCCCTGTGCGAGGCCGGCCATTTTGAAGCCAAATGCTATTTTTTAAAAGAAGGCGAGGTTCAGCCGACATGGCCGCCGGGACCCAACACGGCCATTAACGTAGAGGCGGCTGATGCCTGTTGCGCCAACATCATTTACAACGCTTTTGTGCGGCAATTTGGACCCAATAAAACCGGTCGCCGCAGGCTTGAACCATCCGATGAACAGTGTGTTCAAAAGTTGGATAGCAGCGGTTATACAGTTATCCCGCCATCGGGAAAATTTCGTGACCTGATTGGAGAACTGGATTTTATCATCGGTGAGCTGGGGTGCCGCTTGCTGATGCTGCTGCCCATCCATCCGACGCCAACAACCTATGCCCGCATGGGAAGATTCGGCAGCCCTTACGCTGCCTTGAGCTTTACCGAAGTTGATCCTGCCCTGGCAGAATTTGATCCCCATGCCACACCCCTGGAGCAATTCATCGAGTTGGTGGACGCGGTTCACCGCCGCAACGCCAAAATCCTGATCGATATTGCCATCAATCACACCGGCTGGGCTGCGCGGCTGCATGAAGCCCATCCGCAATGGCTGGTCAGAAGTCCCGAAGGCCGTATCGAAGTGCCCGGCGCCTGGGGGGTTGCCTGGGAAGACCTGACGAAATTGGACTATTCTCAGCCGGAGTTGTGGCAGTATATGGCGGATGTTTTCCTCAAGTGGTGTCGCCGGGGAGTGGACGGCTTCCGTTGCGATGCAGGATATATGATACCATTGGCCGCCTGGCGCTACATCGTCGCCAAAGTGCGGTCTCAATTTCCAGATGTGATCTTTTTGCTTGAGGGTCTAGGCGGGAAAATTTCGGTGACCCGCGATCTTTTGAACCGCGCCAACTTAAACTGGGCCTATTCAGAACTGTTTCAAAATTACGACCGCAAACAAATTGAGCATTACCTGCCGGAAGCCATCGATATTGCCAACACTGACGGTTTAACAGTACATTTTGCTGAAACCCATGATAACCTCAGGTTGGCGCAGCAATCTGAATCGTATGCGCGCATGCGAACCGCTCTGTGTGCTTTGAGCTCCCATAACGGCGCATTCGGCTTTGCCAATGGTGTGGAATGGCTGGCCACCGAAAAAATAAACGTTCATGATGCCCCGTCGTTGAACTGGGGTGCGACCCCAAACCAGGTCGCTGAAATTCGACGCTTGAATCATCTGCTGAAGATCCATCCGGCGTTTCACCAAGAGGTTGCCCTAAACATGCACCAGCAAAAGGACGGAAATGCGATTGTCCTGCTGCGGCACCATCGCGCCTCTGGAAAAAAATTATTGATCATTGTCAACTTGGAGCCGGACAAGCAAACCAGAGTTTTCTGGGACGCAAACACAACAGGTTTGCCAGCCCCTTTATTTTATGATCTGCTCAGCGGTGCGTCGCTTGAACCAGAGACAATCGATAACATGCACAGCCTGCTGTTGGCACCCGGCCAGGTGTTGTGTCTGTCAACCCAGGCGGATGATCTAACGCAAGCCCAGCGGTATCCCAAACAACCCTTCACGATACCCGCAAAAATAGAACAGCAGCGTTTGTCAGCCAAAGCGTTGGAGGTGGTGTCATTTTACGGGGGTATCGGCCATTTCGATGGTTTTGATCGGCGCCAGGCGGTACAGCAGCTAAAAGAAGATCCGCTGACGTTTTGCAAACAGCAGGTTTCCGCCGATCGGCCACCCGGGGTGATCATCTGGCAATGGCCGCAGGATCTGCAGCGGGAAGTCATGCTCCCGCCCGATCATTTTTTGCTTATCCGCTCTGATTGCGCCTTCGGAGTCCGAATGGCCGCTGGGGACCAAACCTTGGCAGCAGAAGCCAGCCTGCCGACGGCGGATGGTCACCATTTTGTTTTGTTGAGACCGCTTAAAGTACCGCAAACCTTTACACCCTGTACTTTGTCATTGTCGGTCTACGATCAGACAGACCCTCACGGTTGTCGGCATGAAGAGGCCCATGTGCTGTTGTTGCCGAGCGCCAAGGAGTTGCGCATCAAACAACGGTTTAACCATTCTGAGCTTATCGCTGAAGATTTAACCTTTTTGGCAACCAACGGTCGCGGTGCCATGATGCGCAGCCCAGTGGCCTGGAACAGGCTGGCCAGCCGCTATGACGGGCTACTGGCCGCCAATTTCAATCCACAATATCCTGCCGATCGCTGGATAATGTTCAGCCGCTGCCGGGCCTGGATCGTTTTTCAGGGGTACTCACAGGCCCTCAATCGGGATTGTCTGGAAATGTTTCGGACATCGGCAGACGGCAGCGGATGGTGGCAATATCACGTTCCTACCGGTCAGGGCCAAAATGTTTTGCTGACAGTTCGGATGACCATGGCAGCGGGCCAAAATTCGATAGCACTGCAATTTTTCCGACATCCGGCCAAAGGTCTGCCTCAAAGACTGACCGATTCAGAGTCGGTGGAAATTATTTTGCGACCCGACATTGAAAACCGTAGTTTTCATGCCGCTACCAAGGCTTATCAGGGGCCTGAAAATCGATGGCCAAAAGCGGTGAGCGCCTTTGACAATGGTTTTGATTTTGGACCGGATGCTGACCATCAGCTCAGAATCCAGATGGCTAAGGCCGCCTTTGTGCCGGAACCCGAATGGCTTTACATGATCCATCGGCCGCAGGATGCCCGGCGGGGTCATGATCCGGATTCAGATCTATTCAGCCCCGGATATCTGTCCGTATATGTCAAAGGCAATCAGACCGTATCGCTGCATGCCACGGCCGGATCAGCCAGTGAGATATCAGAGGCACCGTCATCCGCTACCGATTCGATGGCCGAGGCGGTCTTGGCGGAAAGCGAAGCGCAAACATCGGTCAGCAAGATGTTGCAAACCGCCTTGGCGCATTATGTTGTCAAACGCGGTGATTTAAAATCGGTCATCGCCGGTTATCCATGGTTTCTGGATTGGGGGCGGGATGCCTTAATTTTTGTGCGCGGATTGGTGGCTGCCGGTAAAACCGCTGAGGCCCGCGATATACTCGTCCAATTTGCCCGTTTTGAGAAAAACGGCACCCTGCCGAACATGATTCAGGCAGAAAATGACGCCAACCGCAATACATCCGATGCACCCCTATGGCTGCTGACGGCCTGTGCCGACTGGGTCCAAGCACAAGATAAAGACACCTTGCTGGCCACAGATTGCGGCGGGCGCTCGCTGGGACAAATTCTGCTGTCCATCGGCCAGTCCTTGAAAAACGGCGCGCCCAACGGTGTGTACATGGACCCGGAATCGGGGTTGATTTTCAGTCCAACCCATTTCAGCTGGATGGATACCAACCATCCAGCCGGCAGCCCCCGTCAAGGCTATCCAATTGAAATTCAGGCCCTGTGGTTTGCGGCCCTTCGTTTTCTGGCCCAAATAGATCCGGCGGAATCCGGCCGGCATTGGCGGCAGCTGGCCAAACAGGTTCAACAATCGATTCTGCAATATTTCTGGCAACCGGAACTGGCCTTTTTGTCGGATTGTCTGCACGCCACCCCCGGACAACCGGCATCGGCTGCTGTTGCCGATGATGCCCTGCGCCCCAATCAACTGTTGGCCATCACACTGGGCGCCATCAAAGATGCCGTCAAGTGCCGCAGCATTCTGGCGGCCTGTGAAACCCTCCTGGTCCCGGGGGCTATCCGCAGCCTGGCAGACCGAACGGTTCGACACGAGATTAAAATTGTCCACCGGGGAGCATTGCTAAACGATCCCGACCATCCGTACTGGGGAAAATATGAAGGCGATGAAGACACCCGGCGCAAACCGGCCTATCATAACGGCACGGCCTGGACCTGGATGTTTCCTTCTTATTGTGAAGCTTGGGAGATGACCTACGGACCCGAAAGCAAGCCTACCGCACTGGCATGGCTTGCCAGTGGGGCACATTTGCTCGAGCATGGCTGTCTGGGTCATATACCCGAAATTTTAGACGGCGATTATCCGCATACAGCGCGCGGATGTGATGCCCAGGCCTGGGGGGCCAGTGAGTTGCTTAGGGTCTGGCTAAAACTAACCTGAGTGAGCGTTTCAAATTAAAAATGTGAATAACACCAACCAAGATTAAGGACTTCTATCATTTTTAGTATTTTGAATTTGAAACCCCAGGGGGCTTGCCGATCTCACCGCATCTACGGTGTCAAAAGGCGCCCCAACAGGGCGGCAATCCGCCAGAGGCGGATCTTCGACCTCGACAAGCGCTCAACTCAGGTTTCTAAAGTGAGCGTTTCAAATGAGGAATTGAGAATCGCAAATGAACTGGCAATTAATTTCTAAATTTAGCGCGCATATTGATTTTTCAGACGTTAGGCTTTATTCTTCTTTAATTCAGCTGCAACGATCTTAACCAGAAGAAAATCAAAACGGCAATGCCGTTTGCATTCATATGCAAGGATATAAATTATATGAAAAATTTTCAGACATTTCAGGTTGTTCCAAGTATACCCAAGCCCCTTCTATTTCTCGAAACCCTCTCTCGCAACATGTGGTGGTGCTGGAACAAAGATGCGATCGAGCTTTTCCGGCGCATAGATCCACCGCTTTGGGGACAAACCGGCCGGAACCCTATTTTTTTCTTATCGAAAATTTCACAGAGTCGCTTTGAAAAACTAGCAAAAGATAAAGGTTTTCTGGCGCACCTAAAAGGTGTCCAGGAACAATTTCAAAGCCGGGTTCTGGATTCGGCCGAACGTACCAAAACGGCCTTCGAGCCCGGGGAGACGATTGCATATTTCTCAATGGAGTTTGGTATTCATGAGAGCCTGCCCTTGTTTGCCGGAGGTCTCGGAATTCTGGCCGGTGATCATTTGAAATCGGCATCAAATTTGAATCTGCCGCTGATCGGCATAGGGCTCATGTATCGCCGCGGTTATTTTCGCCAGTATCTCAATCCTGACGGATGGCAGCAGGAAGCTTATCCGGAAACCGACATTTACGACCTTCCGGTTGACCGGGTGCGGGATGCTGAGAATAACGAATTGCGGATCTCGGTTATGGGACCAGACGGCCCCATCCAGGCGGTTGTCTGGAAAATGATGATCGGGCGAATCCCTCTTTATTTGCTGGACACCAATATTCTTGAAAACCCGCTGCCGTATCGCGACATGACATCAAGGCTGTACGCCGGTGATCAGAAAACGCGTCTGGCCCAGGAGGTGCTGTTGGGTATCGGTGGAATGCGGGCGCTGGAAAAGATGAACGTGCAGGTGAAGGTTCTGCATATGAATGAGGGGCATTCGGCCTTTGCCAGCGTGGAACGAGTGGCGCAAATAATGGCCAGCCACGATGTTGACCTAAAGACCGCCCTCGAGATCATACCGCGCACAACCGTCTTTACCACCCACACACCGGTGGCCGCCGGACATGATGAATTTCCAGCCGAAGATGTCCTGCCGTATCTGGAACCGCTGGAGGAAAAATTAGGCATAGCGGCAACTGAAATTTTATCATGGGGACAAACCGATGGTTCGCCGCCCGACGCGCCTTTATCGATGTTTATCTTAGCGTTGCATCTGGCATCCCATTGCAATGGCGTCAGCCGCCTGCACGGTTCGGTAGCCCGGCGTATGTGGTCCCATGTCTGGCCGCAACGTCCGGTTGAAGAAGTGCCCATATCCCATATCACCAACGGTATCCACATATCCTCATTCATTTCCCAGGAATTTGCCAATCTTTTTGGGCGCTATCTCGGGCCGGATTGGTACATGAGCTCGCGCAAACCGGAAAATATCAAACACATTGATGATATTTTTGACGAGGAGCTGTGGCGCAGCCATGAGATGAATCGCTCGCGTCTGGTGCGCACCTGCCGGGAACAGCTGGTAAAACAATATGCCCGCCGCAACGCACCGCGAACTGTGATCGAGGCGCTTGAATCCGTTTTGGATCCCAATGTGCTCACCGTCGCTTTTGCCCGGCGGTTTGCAACCTACAAGCGCGCCTTTTTGCTCTTTCAGGATCCCCAACGTCTGGAAGCGATTGTCAACTCGGAAAAATATCCGGTTCAGTTTATTTTTGCCGGCAAGGCCCACCCCAAAGACGGCGAAGGCAAGGATCTGATCAAACAACTCTTCCATTTTGCCAGCAAGCCGGAACTTCGTGATCGAATTGTTTTTCTGGAAGATTACGATATGCATCTGGCCCGACATCTGCTGCAGGGTGCCGATGTATGGCTGAATACACCCAGGCGGCCCCTTGAGGCCTGCGGCACATCCGGTATGAAAGCTGCCATCAATGGGGTCTTAAATGTCAGTATCCTCGACGGATGGTGGTGCGAAGGCTATGACGAGGAAAGGGGCTGGCGCATCGGAAACGGCGAGGAATACGAGGATCGCGACTACCAGGACGCTGTTGAAAGCCAAGCGCTTTATAATGTACTTGAAAATGAGGTGATTCCCCGCTTCTACGATCGAAAAAACGGTGACATCCCGGTCAAATGGTTAAAAATGATGAAAGCATCGATGGAAATGGCGATGGAGATGTTTTGCAGTCTTCGTATGGTGGCCGATTATGAAAACCGTTTTTATATTCCGGCTGCCAATCGCTATGAGGCCTTGCTTGCCAATCAGGCTGAAGAAGCAAAGATGCTCAACAATCAGGTCAGCAGGCTGCGTTCGCTATGGAAAAAAATTAAGATCCAGCCGCCGGTCAGGCACGCCCACGGGCCCTGTCGCGTCGGAGAAAAATTTGAAATTACGTCCGAAGTCAATTTGGCAGAACTGACACCCGATGAGGTCGATGTCGAACTGTATTACGGCCAAATGAAATCCCTGGAGGATCTGGGCGCCAGTAAATCAGAAAAAATGAGCGTCCTGGAAGACAACGGCAACGGACACTATCTGTATGGCTGCGCGTTAAATTGTCAAAGCTCAGGTCGATTTGGATTTACGGTTCGTATTACCCCCCGGGGTGATAGTCGCGTAAAATCAACGCCCGGTCTTTTAACATGGGCCTAATATGGTTATTCGTTAATAGATATTTGTTATTGGTAAAAAAATTTCAGTAGCGGCTTTTCAATCAACAAATAACCAATAACAGATAACCAATAACTTACCTGTTTATAAAAGCCGGAAGTAAATTTTCATAAGCGCTTAAAGAAAGCACGACGTGTATGGATGACATAACATGCAACCCGCGGGTGCTGCTGGTGACTCCCGAGGTAACTTATCTGCCGCATCGCATGGGCGGCCTGGCCTCTTTTTTTACCGCCAAGGCCGGGGGACTGGCCGACGTGTCGGCGGCACTGGTAACCGCTTTATTTGAGCAGGGCGCTGATGTACACGTGGCCATTCCAGACTATCGGTCCATTTTCAGCGACGGCCTGGCACCGGTTCTGAAAAAAGAATTCCGTACAATTAGCAGAAAAATGCCCGATGACCGCATCCACCTGGCCGAAGATCGCGCTTTTTACTATGTAAACCGCGTTTATTCTGACTATGGCGAGGAAAATATCAAACTGGCGCTGGCATTTCAGCGGGAGGTTATCAACAACATCGTTCCGCGGGTACAGCCAGATCTGATCCACTGCAACGACTGGATGACTGGCCTGATTCCGGCCATGGCCCGACAGATGGGCATCCCTTGCCTTTTCACCATTCACAATGTGCATACGGTCAAAACCACCCTGGCATATATCGAAGACCGCGGAATCGATGCCGCCTATTTCTGGCAGAATTTATATTTTGAAAACATGGCCTATCAATATGAAGAGGCCCGCGAAGCCATTCCGGTGGATCTTCTGACCAGCGGTGTTTTTGCAGCCCACTTTGTCAATGTGGTCAGCCCTAATTTTTTAGCGGAAGTCATCAATGGCCGGCATGATTTTGTCTACCCTCCGCTGAAACAGGAACTGGCCAATAAAGTAAAAGCCGATTGTGCTGCCGGTATACTGAATGCACCCGATCCCGCCTTTGACCCTGAGACCGACAAAGAACTGGCCCAAAATTATGGCCCTAAGAATTTTGTATCCGGTAAAAAGGCCAATAAGGTGTTTTTGCAAAATAAACTAGGCCTCATTCTGGATGACGCCGCCCCGATTTTCTTTTGGCCCTCGCGCCTGGATCCGGTCCAAAAAGGCTGCCACTTGCTGGCAGACATTTTGTATCGGGTCCTTTCAACCTATTGGAAACAAAATTTACAAATTATCTTTGTTGCCAACGGCGATTATCAGAGCGTCTTTCGAGACATCGTCAATTTTCACGGATTGCAAAAGCGGGTAGCGATTTGCGATTTTGATTTCCGATTGGAGCATTTGGCATACGGCGCAGCCGATTTCATATTGATGCCCTCTAGTTTTGAGCCCTGCGGATTGCCCCAGATGATCGCCCCCATTTATGGCACCCTGCCGGTTGCCCACGACACCGGGGGGATCCACGATACCATCGGGGATCTGGACACCATCGGGGATCAGGGAAACGGCTTCCTGTTTAAAACCTTTGACCCCAACGGTCTTTTTTGGGCCATTGAGCAGGCGATGAATTTTTATAACCTGCCGAAGACCATCAAAAATCAACAAATCAGACGAATTATGAAAGAAAGCGCCCATACCTTCACCCACGCCAATACCGCGCGCCAATACATTGCGCTATATGAACGCATGCTCGAACGCCCGTTGATACTCGAAAATGTGCCTGCAACGGATGCCTGCGAACCCGTTATCAAACCGGAAACGTAAAAATCTTAATCGGATATGCACATAACCCAACTGACGCTTTTATACCACGACGTGCACAAAGAAAACGAAGAGAGAAATTATATTTTTTCTGTCCCGCTTTCGTGATCTTCGTGGTGAGAAATTAGCGAAGGTGTTCAACTAGCGCGGTTCAAATGACCGCAAAGCATTAACATCGGATGCCTGCCTCAATCAACTGTTAACAACAGCACAAACCAAAGCCAAGGCGGAAAAAACTGTCCGTCCGGTTGACAACATGGCCCCACAAAAAACAGATGATGTACAGCCAGATCAGATCAATGCGGCGCTTGAGCGTCTGTTGGAAAACGATCCGTATTTAGAGCCATATCAAGACATCATACGCCGGCGCCTGAAAAAAATTGCGAAAACCCGACAGCAACTGATCCGAGGGCATGCATCACTAGCAGATTTTGCTTCCGGGCACGAATACTTTGGATTGCATTTTAAAGATGATCAATGGGTGTTTCGCGAGTGGGCCCCCAATGCCACTGCCATTTATTTAATCGGAAATCTGTCCGGCTGGCAGGAAAAAAAAGAATTTGCCCTCAAGCCCTGCGACGAAGGCGTCTGGGAAATTTCCCTGCCTGCCGAGTCGTTTCAGCACGCTGACTTGTACCGCCTGCGTGTTCACTGGCCCGGCGGTCAGGGAGATCGTATTCCCGCATATACCCGGCGTGTGGTCCAGGACCCCCAATCGCTCATCTTTAACGCCCAGGTGTGGCGACCGGCCTCTCCTTATCAATGGCAATGTCAGGACTTCGGGCGTGACCCTTCGGCCCCCTTAATTTATGAAGTTCACATCGGTATGGCCCAGGAAGAGGGCAAAATCGGATCATATGCGGAATTTACCGAACATATCTTACCCCGGGTGGCCGACTCCGGATACAACACGCTTCAGATCATGGCCATACCGGAGCACCCTTATTATGGATCGTTCGGCTATCAGGTTTCGAGTTTCTTCGCGGCATCTTCGCGATTCGGTTCCCCTGAAGATTTCAAGGCCCTCATTGACGCGGCCCACAGGTCAGGATTGGCCGTCATTATTGATCTGATTCATTCCCATGCCGTCTCAAATGAAGTTGAAGGGCTCAGTCGCTTTGACGGCACCCTGTACCAATATTTTCATGAAGGCCCCCGTGGGCGCCACGAGCTGTGGGACTCCCGCTGCTTTGATTACGGCAAATATCAAGTATTGCATTTTCTGCTGTCCAACTGTCGCTTCTGGCTGGATGAATATCAACTGGATGGCTTTCGCTTCGACGGCATCACCAGCATGCTCTATCTGCACCACGGACTGAGTAAGGCCTTTACCTCATATGCGGATTATTTCAATGATCAGGTAGATGAAGATGCGCTGGTTTATCTGGCGCTGGCCAACGAAGTCATCCATGCGGTCCGCCCGGATGCCATCTCGATAGCCGAAGATGTCAGCGGAATGCCGGGTCTGGCAACCGCAACAGAACATGGCGGCTTCGGATTTGATTTTCGCTTCGCGATGGGGGTGCCGGATCTGTGGATCAAATTGATCAAAGAAGTGTCTGATGAACAGTGGCCGGTTGGGCACCTGTGGCACGAGCTCACCAATCGGCGCCGCGATGAAAAAACCATCAGCTATGCTGAATCCCACGACCAAGCGATGGTGGGGGATCAATCCATCATCTTTCGTTTGATCGGCGCCGACATGTATGACCATATGCATTTGGATGCTGAGAATCTGAAAGTGGATCGCGGCCTGGCCCTGCAGAAAATGATTCGGTTGATTACGCTGAGCACAGCCGGCAGCGGTTATTTAAATTTTATGGGCAATGAATTCGGGCATCCGGAATGGATCGATTTTCCGCGGGAGGGTAACGACTGGTCTTATCATTATGCTCGCCGGCAATGGCACCTGGTCGATGATCCAAATTTAAAATACCAATTTTTGGCCCACTTTGACCGCGATATGATCGAGATGGCCAATTCCCACCACCTGTTAGACAGCAATGATTTGCGTTTGCTGTACGAATACACCGATCACAAGATTATCGTATTTAAACGAGCCCAGCTCTTGTTTGCTTTCAACTTTCATCCCCAGCAATCCTTTCCCGACTATCGCTTTAATACCCCGCCGGGCCGCTATCGCATGCTGCTGTGCAGCGATGACCCCCGCTACGGCGGTCACGGTCGTGTACAAATCGACCAGGAGCATTCAACCCTGCCGACAACGGACGCTCCCGGTAAATCCCAATTTTTAAGGCTTTATTTGCCCAGCCGAACCGGAATGGTTTTACAGCATTCCCGCTGATCCGCAGCTTGGCCGCTTTCATTTTCTCACCTGACCTAAACCCTGGTGTAGTACACGTTTCGCCCCATTAACTTCACCCTTAGGGTGAATTTGGGATAGGTAAAATGATGACATCTTTTTCTTAAGTTTTTCTATAAATAACCGATACTTTACTTATATCAGAGCTCTAATGACATGTTGGGGGATCCCATGAGAATTTTAATCATAGATGACGACGCTGCCATTCGCAATTTGTTAAAGGCCATGGTCGCAAAACTGGGGGAATGCGAGACGGCTGAAAGCGGTCAGAAAGCCATCTCCGCATTCACCAAAGCATGGGAAGATTGGCGCCCTTTCGACCTAATTTTCCTGGATATCCTGATGCCCGAAATGCATGGAAGCCAGGTATTAAGCAAAATCCGGGAGCTTGAAAGAGAAAAACACATTCCCGACAAGCTCCGGGCCAAAATCATTATGATCAGCGGTGTGCTGGAAAAGGAAATGGTGATGGCCTGTCTGAGAAACGGTTGTGATGATTTTCTGGTTAAACCACTTGAATCCCAGTTGCTGATTAATAAAATAAATCATTTCGGGTTGTTACCAGCAGAGCAAGTATGACTGGAGCAAGTGATCAAGTCGATACCATCGTTTTGCTATGATCTGAACACCTGTCGACCCATACCGGCACCGCAATGGCATCTGACACCTAGCCTTCCTCATTCTCATAAACATTGCAAATACAGCAAAGAAAAGTGGCCGTCTCGGTGTCGCTGATGTTTTTCATACCGTGGGGTTCGAGGCTGGGAACATAAATCACATCACCGGCACCGCAAACCTTTGTTTTTACAACATCATCGTTTTGGGGATCATACTGATAGCATTCAAACTGCCCGCTGAGGATGTACATGGTTTGATGATAAAAATGATTATGGATGGGAATCTCACCGCCGGGTTGGGCAGTAAAAAACCGCAAACCGTATTCAGGATAACCGCTGCCGTCATCTCCGTGCTTTGACAACCAGCGGATGCTGATGCCTTTGACATCGAGCTGCTGACCCCGATAGGGGAATTTTTTGATCTGAACATCTTCGCTCTCTTTCCAGTGTAAAACTTCCATTGTGACCTCCAGTTTCAGTGGGCCGGTTTTGCCGGTTCACCAGTTGAGTCCGCTAATAAGCGCTTAGCATTTGCTTCCAAATACCAGAAATTAAGCATTGGTGGATGAACCAGCAATCGGAGCGTTGTGCTTAAATGCAACCTGTGAGCAGAAAAAATTGCGACATGGAGCGATTTCCGATATACTATATATTGTGGTTCGCATGCTTTTTGTTCATTTTCAATAGCAAAAGGATAAATATTTGTAAGGGTAGCTGTCGAATGAAAATTGCGCGAAATTTGATGATGCTCGCCGGGTTGGTTACAAGCATATTACTAAGCAGTTGCAGTGATAAAAATGCTATTGATTTTGGAACATTTGAAGCCGGCACCTATTCCAATACATTTTTTAATTTGATGCTCAGCATCCCGGATTCCTGGCATGTAATGGATCTGGAATCCCGCCTGGAAATAATGAAACGCGGCGGCGAAATTGTCGCCGGAGACAATAAAAAATTAAAGGCGGCGATTGATGCTGCGGATTTGAAAAGCATCAATTTGTTAACCGCCTATGAGCACCCTCCCGGGGCGGCGGTGACCACCAACCCGGGAATAATGTTGATTGCCGAAAAAGTAACGCATGCCCCGGGTATTAAACGAGGCAGTGATTACCACTACCATGCGAAAAAAATAATGAAGTTTAGCCGTATGAAGGTCTCCTATCCAAAAGAGATCTACGAAAAGACCATTGACGGGATTTCGTTTGATATTATGGAGACGGTAATCAACATGGGGCCGGGTGTCGTCATCCGCCAACGGCAGTATGCCACCATTATAAAAGGATATGCATTGTTGATGGCGCTGACGTATCAGGATGATTCCGGTCTTGGCCAGTTGGAAAACATTGTCAATACGCTGTCATTTCAATAGCGGACAATCGACCAAATCCCGCCTGAACATCATTTGGTCGATTAAAAGCCGAATAACATTAACCCTACACAAGCATCATACGGGCTTTGGACAGCCGGTATGACATTAATAATCTTAAGGCCAACGGGGAAATACAATGATGCGACAGGTTTGCAACCACCAGGGGCATGTGGTGATCCCCTTGCGAGCGATCTTGTTTTTTGCGGCCATGCTCCTGTTTATTTTTACGGTTATTTATCGCATGGTAAAAAGTGATAGTGTCAGCACCGCCATGGCGACCCTGATCGAATCCCTTTTAATTGTTGCTTTTTTCATTTTTCTCGGAATCCTGATCGCCTATTTGCTATACTTCATTCAAGACCGATTCCGCCACGGGGCCAAATCCGATCCGGTTTACGGTATATTTGACACCCCGACCAGCGACAACAAATCCGCAAGTAAACCCAATGGCGCCGAAGCCGGGACCGATTCAGATGAAAATGCGGAATCCGGGTTGAATTCCTGAAACCCCGGGATTAAATTAAGTGTCCCTGTAGACAAAAGGATCGCGTCCATACGTCTATTGACTCGGTCGTATACCATTTTGTTGTTTAGACGAATTAATCTATCGCTGCCCATCTTTGTTTGGTATGATGAACATGCATTGATGAAAGTTTTTGCGATAATGAAAAAATTTCTGACAATTTGTTTTTGCCTGTTAGCAATTTCTCTGCTGGTGGGCGCTTGCGCCAAAAAACGACCGGTTCTTTACCCCAACCTCACCTACCAGACAGCGGGTGCCAATGTGGCGATGGCCGATATTGATGCCTGCATTCAGCTGGCAGCCGATCATGGCCATGAAACCGATGCCGGCAAAAATATGGCGGTCTCAACGGCCAAGGGCGCTACTACCGGCGCAGTCGTCGGCGGTGCCGTTGGAGCGGTAACCGGCCGGCCAGGCCGCGGCGCGGCTGCCGGCGCTGCCGGGGGCGGTGCCGGGGGGCTGATGACAGGTGTCTGGAAATCAGGCGATCCGGATAATATCGAGCGTCGCTTTGTTGAGCAGTGTTTGAGGGATAAAGGATACCAGGTCATTGGCTGGAAATAAAATTGACGCCAAAACCGCCTCTAATGGCCGATGGCTGTGTTACAAATCGATTCAAAATGCTCCCGTACTGCCGTGTACGCTCCACTTTTGAATCGATTTGCGCCGTGCCCTCAACCATGATAGGCGGTTTTGGCGCCAATTTTACTTCAACACAAAGAGGTGCAGATGAATAAAACTGAATTGGTCAAACGAGTGGCCGAAAAGCTGGGCGATCTTCCCAAAAAGACGGCTGCTAAAGCGGTTGATGCCGTATTTCAATCGATTCAAGAGGGCCTGGAAGAAGACGGCATTGTCAAAATCGGGCAATGGGGCACCTACACTGTAGATGATATTCAATGACGTCATCGCTAAAGCAGCAAACGCTGATTATGCCTAAAATACAAGTTGTCACCGGCGACACAAATCTTTGACGATCTGACCCAATCGCATAATTCCCTTTTCCATGTCTTCTGTAATCGGTGATCCGCAGCTTATCTGGATAAAATTCTTAAACCGCATTGAGTTTGAGCAAACCCCGCCGGGAATGATGGCAATATGGTTCTCCAGGGCCAAGCGGTAAACGTGCAAGCCGTCAACCTGCGAAGGAAGCTCGACCCACAGCAGGGTTCCCCCTTCGGGTATGGCCAGACGGGTTTCAGCTGGAAAATATTTTTGGATGGCAACAGCAGTTCTAACGACCTGTTTTTTCAGCATGTGCCTCAACCGCCGGCTGTGACGCTCAAAAGCGCCTTCGGCCAGGTATTGCGATATCAGGTATTGATCCAAAGTCGACGTTGAAACCGTTGTGGCCGCCTTTAAATTCTGAACCTTTTCCATATATCGCTTGCCCGGAATGGCCCAGCCAATCCGCAAGCCCGGTGCCAGTGTCTTTGAAAAAGATGAACATGTGATCACCCGGTCATACGTATCATATGATTTTAACGGCATCGGCCGTTTATCTCCAAAATGCAATTCGGAGCTGATGTCATCCTCGATCACCGTAATGTCATATTGATTGATTAATTGTATCAGTCTGACCTTATGATCGTGAGGCATCAGCGCTCCCAGCGGATTATGAAAATTCGGTATCAGAAGGCAAGCCTTGATGGTGTTGCGGCGAAAGATTTTTTCCAGTTCGTCTAAATCGACACCAAATCTGGGATCAGCCGGCACCTCCATCACCATGAGTCCCAGCTCCTGCAGCAATTGTAGAAAACCAAAATTGGTCGGGGTTTCAACCGCGATGGTATCCCCCGGCTGTGCAATGGCCAGCATGGACAAAGCCACCGCTTCCATGCAACCGTTGGTGATAAGAATATCTTCCGGCGCAATCCCTTCCAAAACGCCCACGGTTCGCAAAGCAATCTGCCGGCGCAGCTCAGCATACCCCTCCGATGGAGAATATGAAATCATGGATGTTAATTCGGCATGGGAAAGATTTTTTAAAATTCTGGAAAAGTGCTTAAAGGGCATCAGCTTCGCATCCACGACCGTAGAGCCCAGCGGCAAAAGATAAGGGTTGCTGATGGCCGATATGACCGAATTAATCATGGATGACAATCTGACTTTTTTCGGCGGATAAGACTCTTTCTTAAATCGCGGAATCTTTATGTATTGCAGGGCGACGGGATTGACGAAATAGCCGGATTTGGGCCGGGCTTCAACCAGCCCCATGGATTCCAGTTCCAGGTAGGCATGATAGATCGTGGAAATACTCAAATTGGATTGCTTGTGTAGTTTGCGGATCGAGGGAAGCCGCTCCCCGGGTTGATAGGTCCCGCTTAATATTTTTTGCTCTATCTGTTCGGCCAGATGCCGATAACGAAAAATTCTTTTGGCTGGATCCATTTTTTCTCCGTTAAAGCCGTATGGTGGCATCCATTTGGGTCAATGAGCTTCAGCGCCATTAAGCTGACAATTAATCTGTTATGCATATTTTTTATATTATCTGTATCTGTTTTTTCTTTAACACACCCGCTACTCTGGCTGCAACCGATATCATTCAGCTGAATTTTATTTCACCAGGGGGAAATCCAATGGAAACGCATGATAAAAAATGTGACGACAGGGTGGGCAGCTTCACGGTCAAAAGCGGGCTGGCACAGATGCTCAAAGGCGGCGTCATTATGGATGTGGTCTCCGTAGAGCATGCTGTAATTGCCGAAGAAGCCGGTGCAGTGGCGGTGATGGCCCTGGAGCGCGTTCCGGCTGATATCCGCGAGCATGGCGGCGTGGCGCGCATGTCCGATCCGGCATTGATCAAGGAAATTATGCAATCGGTCAGCATACCGGTAATGGCCAAATGTCGCATTGGTCATTTTGTCGAGGCTCAGATCTTAGAGGCCATCGGCGTCGATTATGTTGACGAAAGCGAGGTGCTCACCCCGGCCGATGAGCGCCATCATATCGACAAACACCCCTTTACAATTCCGTTTGTCTGCGGATGCCGCGATTTGGGCGAGGCGCTGCGCCGTATCGGTGAGGGGGCCGCCATGATTCGAACAAAAGGCGAGGCGGGAACCGGTGATATTGTCGAAGCGGTGCGCCATGCACGCACTGTATTGGGCGCCATCCGCAATCTCAAGGCCAAACCGGATGATGAATTAATGGCTTTTGCCAAGGATATCGGTGCACCCTATGAAGTGGTCAAACAAACCAAAGAACTGGGGCGGTTGCCGGTGGTCAATTTTGCGGCCGGTGGCATTGCCACGCCAGCGGATGCCGCCTTGATGATGCAAATCGGCGTGGATGGCGTATTTGTCGGCTCCGGCATATTTAAATCCGCCGATCCGGCCCACCGGGCAAAAGCGATCGTTGAAGCCACCACTCACTACAAGGATCCCAAAATTCTGGCAGATATCAGTGAAAATCTGGGTGAACCCATGGTCGGTATCAGTGTCAGCACATTGGCCGAAGGAGAAACCCTGGCCGACCGCGGGTGGTAAGAATAGATTGAATATTTTTCACCACAAAGGTACAAGGCTCACAAAGAAATTCATTCAACGACAAATCGATAACACGCCTCTTCTAACCGGCCAACGGGCTCAACGGGCAAACCTGAACAATGAAAATCGGTATACTGGCTCTCCAGGGCGCATTTAGCGAGCACATCCATATGCTGCGACAGCTCGATGTGGAAACAGTCGAGGTGCGCCTGCCGGAAACATTAGAAGACATCGACGGGTTGATCATCCCCGGGGGTGAAAGCACCACCATCGGCAAATTGGCCGTCATGTATCAGTTGATGGACCCTTTGCGCCAATTTGCCAGCGAAAGACCGATATGGGGCACCTGTGCCGGAATGATTTTTATGGCCAAAGCGATTGGAATGGATCAGCCCCTTTTGGGCATCATGGATATTATGGTTGAACGCAACGCTTTTGGCCGCCAAAAAGACAGTTTTAAGGAAAATTTATACGTCAGCGCCCTGATAAACGGGGATTCCATTCCGTTCCCCGGGATATTTATTCGGTCGCCCAAATTGGTCCAAACCAAAGGCCGGGCCGTCATTCTTGCCCATCTGGCAGATGGCTCCCCGGTAGCCGCGGTGGAAGATACGCTTTTGGCAACCGCTTTTCATCCTGAACTAACCCATGATACCCGCTTCCACCAATATTTTCTGAGCCTGATTCAGTCTTGATCCGCTTGTTTTTGATCGCTGATAATCATCATCCTACCGGTGGCCTCGGCCACCACGGTATCATCTTCCATTAAGGCATCTAATTTTATATCCAGCAGTCCTTTGATCTGGCGCTGCAAAACAGCGCTGAAGGTCAAGCGGCTGCCCAGCGGCACCGGTTTGCGATAGCGCACCTCCAGTCGGGCGGTCATGGCATCATGGCCCATGTAGCGCGACAGCCAACCCATCATTTCATCGAAAATGAGGGATAAAACGCCACCATGCAGATAATCGGACCAGCCCCGGTAGCGATCTGCGGCAACAAATTCTGCCGTTACCTGATCATTACCCGTCTGATGGACCGTTATGTTTAGACCATGGGGATTTTCGGCACCACAGACAAAACAACGCTTATCTTTCAACAATTGTAGCGACAACCTTAATCCTCCTCTGGATCGCATTGATGCTAGAATCGATGCTATCATAGCAAATCCGTAAAATCGGGTCAAAAATCAGCCGATCAACTCAAAAAGTCGTGTATCTCAAGACCCTTTTTCCTGCTGCAATCAGCTTGCATCGGACCTGCCGCAACTGCTTTTTTAACCAACTTTGGTCCAAAAAACTCTAAACCATTTCCATACTTTAGCCGACAATAGACTTAGGATCGGCAGCCTCATGGCGGCTGTTTCTTTAAAGTATTCATATTGTTTGACTTAATTTTCAAGGCGATTAGCAAGGCATTGCGCTGACCGTATTTAAGTTACAACGTGGTGCGATACCGGGTGGTCAAAAAATTGAAACATAACAGGCGCTTTTGACAACCCCTAATATCACTATCAAGGAAAAAATGATGTCTGGAACGCTTTACAATGTCGATTTTTCAGGGCGTATTATCCCGGGGTGGGAGCTCGATGAAGTCAAATCCAATCTGGCGGTAATATTAAAAGCAAATGAAGAGACCATTTACAAACTGTTTTCCGGCAAGCGGATTGTGATCAAAAAAAATGTCGATCATCAGACTGCTTTAAAGATCAATAATATGTTTAAAGATGCCGGTGCGGATTGTATGATTACACCGATAGACGACGGTAGCACCACGGCACCACCGCCGCTGCCCGCACAGTCGCTACAGATGGACCATACGGCGCCAATGGATCAGGCCGCGCCTGTGCCGGCGGCTCAGAACACAACCGCGGTCGAATCCCCACCGGCTGCAGTGGCCCAAACGTCAGCGACCATGACCGGCACCGGTCCCAGCGCGTTGTGGTATGTCTTTGCGGCATTGCTTTTCTTAATTCCGGTGATTGCCGGCGTAACCAAACTGTTTAATACCTTTAATACCTATTTTGAGAGTGAAACCCGCCTGGCGGTGCCGGGTGAAACCGACCTGCAGATCGACAACACCGGTACCTATGTATTTTTTTATGAAACCAGCCGTTATCGGGTTTTTAATGCGGCCAATTATCAATGGGGCCGGGATTTTGCCATCTACATAATGGATCTGTCCACCGGACAGGAAATGGCCTTACAGCCGGTTGAGATGCCCTATACCGAAGAAGACGGCAACATGACATTGCATGCCATTGCACAGATTCAGTTTGATACCCTTGGCGCTTATAGCGCCACGGTTGTCGGCGAAATCCCGGGGAGTGACAGCCTGCTGGTGCGTCGCTTTGAAGTATGGGAAATGGCCAAAGCCATTATCTGGGGTGGGGTGCTGTTATTTTTGGGCGTTGTCATTGCTCCGATCATCGCATTGGTGGTTTTTGTCAGGCGCCAAAAACCAAACAGCGATCCGGTCGAAGGCGCGCTGACCGAAGAACAAGAAAACAACTGGGCCATGTGGGCCCATATCAGCACGTTCCTCTCGATTCTGGTGCCGCTGGGCAATCTTATCGGCCCCATCATCGTCTGGCAATTGAAGAAAAATGAATCTGAATTTGTTACCGATCAAGCCAAAGAAGCGCTCAATTTTCAGATCTCGATGATGATTTACATGATAATTTCAGTTGTTTTGATTTTGGTGGTTATCGGCATCTTTCTGCTCATCGGTCTGGTGCTGTTCAGCCTTATTATGGTTATCGTTGCCGGCGTCAAGGCCAATGATGGCGAATATTACCGCTATCCGATGTGCCTGCGGCTGATACCACAAAAAGCACATCCGAGCCGCTAGCCCGCGTTGCCGCCTATTTATGCCACTGTTAAGTTGTAAATAAGGTTCGTTTCTGGTATCGGTTTTTTGTAATAGGCGTATTGGGCCGGAAAAATCCCACCACGGTGGGACATATCCAATGGCGCATCACCTCTCTCCAGACAGCACCGCATATACAAACTAGACCGTAACGCAAACTATATCCAAAGGGGTTGATAAATGAATACCATCTTGCAAACCTGGATGGAAAAGGTCAACGCCGGTGATTTGGAAGGCGTTCTGGGGTTGTATGATGAATCCGCCACACTGTTGCCGACGTTTTCACCGTATCCAGCACCCACAAAAACCGCCATCAAAGCGTATTTTGAAAATCTGGCGTCTAAAGCGGCCCTCCGTGTCAAGTTTGATCCGGATACCATTGTTGAGTATCGCATCGGAGAAACAGTTGAATGTGTCTGCGGTCATTATACCTTCTCATATGATGTGGCTGGAAAGAAGCATTCATTTGCCTCACGGTTTACATTTGTTATCAACGCCGCCAAAGATCATCCCATTATTCACCACCACTCGTCACAAATTCCACAGTCGGCGCACGAATAAAGGTCCGTAAAATCGATGACACCGCTGAGGTCCACGAAATGAACCCCATGAACCGCCGTAGCAAGGGGACCGTATTCACCCTTATCGGGGGCATTTTTTTCCTTCTGGCAAGCGCCTGCTCACAAGAAGATGATGTTGCCGTTATCCGGTCGATGATTCAAAAAGGTGCCGCGCTGGCCGAAGCGCATGATATCAGCAGCCTGATGGAGATGGCCCGCGAAGATATCGTGGCTCAGCCGGGGGCGCACAATCGTCTGGAGATCAAGCGCATCCTCTGGTTGGCGCTGCGGCATTACGGCCAAATAAAGGTTTTATATCCAAAGCCCTCTGTTGAACTTTCCGCCGAAGAGGACCGGGCGTCCAGTAAAATGTTTTTGCTGATTGTGAAAAAGGACCGTGTTATCCCGGAACTAAAAGATCTCTATGATGACCCGCAGGGATGGCTCGAAAAGGTGGGGGACAATGCGGATTTGTTCCAGCTTAAGCTCGAATGGCTCAAAACAGACACCCGCTGGCAGGTCAGAAAGGCCCGCATAGACGCCTTTAAGGGCATGGGTTTTAGCGAATGACGTTTGCATGCGGTTGGTTTCGATATCAGGGGCAGGCGTCTACCGGGTAAAACCATTTAGCGGTTGCTTTCTTGACTACGGAAATATTTTATGGGTAAATTAACCACCAGAAGATAAACTAAAATCGACAAGTGATCCCGCTAAAGAAGACTTTAAAAAATTGCCCGGAAGGATCAAAAATGGTCTGATGAAAAAACCCCGTATCATGTACTGATAACGGGGTTTTGATTTGACTAAAAACACCATTCAGAGCGGGTCTCGGAATAAAAACCGTCGTTGGTAGTCTGGCCAGGAAAGGGGGATTAGACTGAATCCTGACACACGTCCATTCAAGCGATCGTCCAAACGCTTGGTTTACCTATGCTTGAGTGTCATGTTGCTGCTCAGCGGCGGGTCATTTCAGCTTGCAACCATACCCGCAGAGGCCGGTAGCGCAACATCGACCCAACAGCAAATTTATGCCGCCATCCCAAAAGAAGACCCCGGCACACCGGGTTCCCGGGAAAAACTGGCCAAAGGAAAATTTTTGGTGGCCAGCCGCCGGCTGAACGATCCCAATTTTAGCCAAACCGTGGTGCTGTTGATTGATTACGGTCCGGACGGTGCAATGGGCCTGGTCATCAATCGGCCTTCAGCGGTCAAGCTGTCTAAAGTGTTTCCGGATGTCAAAGAGCTCAAAAAGCGCAAAGATACCGTCTATATCGGTGGGCCGGTAGCCGTCAATCAGATGCTCATGCTCGTCCGATCCAGCCAGGCTCCGGAAGCGTCGACCCTGGTCATCGACAATGTTTATATCAGCTCGAGTTGGAAAGTGCTCGAGGGCCTCATCAAAAAAGCCTCTGCTGAGCAGCGCTTTCGCCTGTTTGCCGGCTATGCCGGCTGGGCGCCCAACCAACTTGATTTTGAGCACAGCCGGGGCGATTGGCATATTTTAAAAGCCGACGCGGATAGCGTTTTTGCCCAGGATCCCAAAGCCCTGTGGCAGGAATTGATTCGCCGAGCCACTGTAAAATGGGTGCATCTGCAAGAGACCGATCCAACATCCAATTAAATCAGAGGATGCAGGCTTATGAAACTTTTGGTTATTGGCGCCACCCGCGGCATCGGTCTGCGCCTTGCTGAACTGTCCATAGAAGAAGGCCATACCGTGACGGCACTGGTGCGCGATCCGGCGCGGATGCCGGTTCGCCATGATCAGCTAACGGTAATCACAGGCGATATTCGCGACGAAGCAACGGTCACTCGCGCAGTTAAAGATCAGGAGGCCGTATGCCTCACTATTGGGATTCATCCAACCCGCAAACCAGTAAGCGTATTTTCACATGGCGCCCGCAACGTTATCGCTGCCATGACCCAAAGCGGACCAAAGCTGCTGGTTTGTGTTACCGGAATCGGTGCCGGCGACAGCAAAAATCATGGCGGTTTTTTCTATGATAAAATCTTTAATCCACTTTTGCTAAAAACCATCTATGAAGACAAAGATCGCCAGGAAGCACTCGTGCGCGATGCGAGCCTGGAGTGGGTTATCGTGCGTCCAGGATTTCTGACCAATGGCCCGCTGACAGGCACCTATCGCGCGCTAACGGATCTTGCGGGCGTCACGGCCGGCAAAATATCCCGTGCGGATGTCGCCCATTTCATTTTAACTGAAATCCAAACCAAACAATATCTTTTTAAAACACCCCTTTTGACATATTAGCGGGCTCAACAGGCTTAATTCCGTTTCACGGGAACCTTCGGTCGTCCTATAGCGCTCTTGTAGCCCTTCCAATAAAGTGACGGGCTTAACGGGCTCAACGGGCTTAACCGGCCAACCTAATATAATAATCGAATATTTTTTGACCGTTATTGTGTAACATGATGGGAGGTGTTTAACCATGATAATCAAGCATCGTGGGGTTGAGCCCCGCATAGATGAGTCGGTATACGTTGCACCCACGGCTGTTGTTTGCGGTAATGTCACGGTCGGTCCCCAGACGCGGGTGATGTACGGTGCCGTCATCGATTCGGAAGCATCGGCCGTTGAGATCGGCAAGTGCAGTATTGTCTGTGAAAATGCGGTTATCCGGGCCACCAAGGTTGAAGATATCGATCATCCGGTACGTATCAGCGATCATGTCTTTATCAGCCCACAGGCGACCCTTTTGGGATGCCGGGTGGCATCTCACGCCTACATCGCCACCGGAGCAACAGTGCTCCAGGGGGCACAAGTGGGTCGGGGGGCGGTGGTGGCCGTCGGCGCGCTGGTGCATGCCGGCACTAGGATTCCGCAAGGTTTTTTCGTAGCCCCCAATGCGGTTGCCATCGGCGACCCGCCTGAAATTTACGGCCCAGGTGATCAGGAAGCCGTCGTGGAAGCCATTAAATCCATCGCCTTCACAAAAGTGGCCTTCGGCGTCACGCCCCAACCAGAAAACCGCATCGCAACCATGACCCGCGCAACCAAAATTCGATCACAGGAATTTGCACATCATAAAGATGATGTTGCCTTGCCTTAACTTTAGGAGCTCATGATGAAAATTTTAACGACCCTGACTTTGTTGTCAATGTTGGTGATTCATACCCTTTATGCGGGTGAAGCGGATGTGTTAACGGTCAACGCAATTTCCACGGGACCTGATACGTTCCAGTTTTCGGTGACCGTGCGCCACGACGACAAGGGGTGGGATCACTATGCCAATAAATGGGACGTGGTGGCCCCCGATGGCACCGTGCTGGCGACACGCACCCTGCATCATCCACATGACAACGAGCAGCCGTTTACCCGCAGTTTGGGCGGCGTGAAGATCTCTGCCGGCATTACCACCGTTACTATTCGGGCCCACGACTCGGTGCATGGTTATGGCGGTAAAACCATCGCCGTCAGATTACCCCGCTGAACCGCGGCATCAGTTAATTCAGCCTTGACCCGCTTGTTTTCTTCGGATAATGCTTATGTTCTTTTAGAATTACCAATCACGAATGAAAACCAGGATGGATATCGAAAATATGCTCCGACAAATGTTGATCTGCATGTGTCTGGTCGTTTGGGGGTGCGCATCGCAGCCGGTGGCAACCGTTGAAAGCGGCACGCCGGCAGCGGACGATAAGCGGGTGCTGGTGGCCACTCAGAAAAGCAAATTCAAACAGGCCGTGGTCACTGAAATTTATGATGAACTGGTTCAAAACGCCATTTATATAAAACTCATTGATGTCAAAGGCCTTAAAAATCAACCCACCACTGAGTTTGCAGCCATTGTGATCCTTAATAGATGTATGGCCGGCCGGCCGGACCCCCGGGTGGAGAGCTTTATCGATCGCGAACCACAAAAAAATAAAATCATTGTTTTGACCACCGGTATCGGGGACAGCTGGACACCTGAGGTGCGGGATGTGGATGCGATGACCTCGGCCTCGGTCATGGATCAAT
This sequence comes from Desulfobacterales bacterium, assembly GCA_030066985.1. Lineage (NCBI taxonomy): Bacteria > Pseudomonadati > Thermodesulfobacteriota > Desulfobacteria > Desulfobacterales > Desulfobacterales bacterium. The sequence continues at coordinate 251,593 of JASJAN010000002.1, read as the reverse complement.
CCGATCAAATCGCCCGCTCAATTGTCGAACGGATCCTGGCAATGGTCAACTCCAAGAGCCCAAACCCTTGATCGCGTAATTTTTCATCGACACCTTGCTTCAAACACCTCTATGATAATCTCAGGTTAATGCAAATGATACCATCAGCGGGTAAAGCAAAAATTTTTCGCCTTGCGGGGTTGTGCTTTCTTTCCGTTTTACTGCTGTTCGCTTGCAGCAATGAAAGCGATTATCCGCACAATATTATTCTATTCATCGGCGACGGTATGGGTGTGGCCCATGTCACCGCCAGTCAGATTGTGGCGGGCAACTTAAACCTGGAGCGCATGCCTGTCGGCGGTCTGGTCACCACCCACTCGGCCAACCGGCTGGTAACCGAATCGGCGGCAGGATCTACTGCGTTGGCAACCGGAAAAAAAACCAACAACAGGGCTGTCTCGGTTTTACCTGATGGTACACCGGCCAAAACCCTTTTTGAATACGCCAAAGACCTGGGCAAGTCCGTCGGGGTGGTGGTCACCTCTTAGGTGACCCACGCCACACCGGCAGCGTTTATGTCCCATGCCAACCATCGTCGCAAGCAGGACGATATCGCCGAACAGATTGCCAACAGCGGCATTGATGTGCTCATCGGCGGGGGATGGGCATATTTTGTACCGGCCACCCTTGAATCCCGCATGCCGCTGGTGCTGCATGCAGATGCCATCTTGGAGCACAGCAACGGTGAAAAACTGGCTGCCCTGCTGGCCCCCGATGGGCTGAATAGGGCAGCAGAGCGGGATTATTCCCTGGCCCAGCTGGCCCGGACGGCGATTCAAATCCTGTCAAAAAATCGTAACGGATTTGTGCTCATGATCGAAGGCTCTCAAATCGATTGGGCCGCCCACGATAATGATACCCCCAACATTATCGCCGAGATGCTCGATTTTGACGCTGCAATCGGGGCGGCATTGGATTTCGCCCGAACACAGGGCCGCACGTTGGTCGTTGTGACCTCCGATCATGAAACCGGCGGATTAGCCATCCATGAGGGTTCGATGATAAACCGGCAGGTCACCTCAACCTCTTTTACAACTAGCAGTTATACGGCATCGATGGTGCCCGTCTTTGCCTATGGGCCATCCAGTGCTGAATTCGGTGGAATTCTTGACAATGCCCGCGTCGGTCAACTTGTCATTGACCGGTTATTGAAGCGCAAAACACCTTCCCCAGAATGACGGTCAGGTATCGTACTCAACAAGACGAATAACCCCCAAGGGCCTTGATGAGATCATCGTTTTTGAACGGTTTTAGCGGCCAGCCGTCGCCAGAAGGTGGTTTCGCTGTCGGGGATACCGGCCAGGGCGCCGTAATGGCGTGCCACTTTCGGATCGGCGCGCCACAAAGGATAGGGAAGCCCGCCGATAAACCGGTTAAATAATATCGCTTCCAGCACCAGCAGGATCATGGCACCGATGACGCCCAGCACCTGCGCAGGGCTGTTTAAAAACCCCATTGCCGCAATCAAGGCAGAGGCCGCCGCCGGCGGGTGGATGCATTTTATGCCCACCATCATCACCCCGGAAACGCCCATCGTTAGCGCGATCACTAAAATGCGATACCAGTTTAGCACAAATGGATCGGAAAGGCCGGCCTGCGGATAGAACCATCCCACCAGCCATAAGGCAAATAGACCGGAAGCCACCGCCAGGGTATGCGACAGCAGAACATTGCGCGGGCTGGCTGTCACCGACATTGGGGTATGAAACAAAATAAACGCCGAAGGGCCCAGTTGGGGAAAAAGCAATGGCAACCGTGTCAGGTAGGCGATAATGGATATGGTGCCCAATGCAACGGCACCGGCGATAAAAATGAACAGCAGCAACAGCACACGCGGGTTGTCGATTTTACGGATCAGATACCACAACTGAAGCCGACTGAAAAAAGCGACCATCCGGAAAAAGAGGGTATGTTGCGGCGGCCGTTGGGTCATGGTTTCTCAAGAGGTGTATCAGCACCCGGTTCAGCGATTTCCACTAGCTGATCAAAAATGTTAACGGCTTTTTGATCCGGCAGCTCAAACAGAGCCAATAGCTCCGTCAAGGTATCTTTGGCCGTTTCGACCACAGCGGCAAACTGACTGGCGTCCATGTCAAGGTGGTGGACGCTTTGGTTAAAAACCGCTGCCAATGATTCAGGCTCCGGTCTCAGTACACTGGGTGCCAGCGATGCCACCGCCAGCGGCATGACAATGGTATCTTGCAATTCCATTTCCTGTAATTTTTCCATGGACATATTGTGGGCACCGATATAGCAAATCATCTCTTCGGGAAACTCCCAGGACTGCACGATCCAGGCGCCTGCCTGAGCGTGATCCCAGCCAAATTGCTCGCGCTCGATATCTGATAACCGTCGGTCGCTGGTTTGCCATTCAGCCACAACGGGTTCATAGTACTCCGCCCAGACGCACAGCAATAAAGGCACTGCCAGCTCTGACAGTAATGCCGCTGTAAATACTTCATCCAACTGCCCGCTGAAACGCTGCTGCGATAACGCCCGTGCCAGAATGGCTCTGAGTAACGAGTCAATCCAGAAGGCGTTGTGATCGAAACCGTTTCCTTTGGGCTGAGGCAACGCCTCCATGGTGGCAAAAGCCAAGACAATGGAGCGAATCTGAGCAAGACCCAGCATGGTAACGGCCCGTTTAACATCAGCAACCGGCACACGCGGCGAATACAGCGAAGAGTTCACCGTTTTAATGACTTTAGCGGTGATTTCCGGATCTGCGGAAATGAGCTTTACCAGCCGATCGATATTCGGCTCGCTTCGATTGATTTCTGCTAGAAGCTGGTTGACGGCCGCTGGCAAGGGGGGAATCTTCAAATCCTTGGACAGCATCTGGAAGTCGCCCCGGGCAACAGAAGCGTGACGACGGAGTTTATTGAATAGACCCATGATTGAATGTCGGTAGGAATCGGAATGTCAATTTATAGCTGTTTAAAGGTTCGATAGTATCTCAGGACCCGGCGAACATACTCTTCGGTTTCTTTATAGGGCGGGATTGTTTTATAGCGGTCAACAGCGGTGGGTCCGGCATTATAGGCGGCCAGAGAAAGCGCCAATTTGCCGTTGAAGCGCTCGTAGAGCTGTTGAAAATAGCGTGCACCGGCCCTGATGTTTTGCCAGGGATCGAAGGGATTTTCCAAATCCAGCATTTTAAAATTCTCGGGCATGATCTGCATCAAACCCATGGCGCCTTTTCTGGAAATGGCCCGCGGGTTAAAATCCGATTCGGCTTTAATCATGGCTTTCAATAAGCGCGAATCGACACCGGTTTGGGCGGAGGCATCCGAAATGTAACGATCATACTTGTCAGGGGCGTAAAAATTCCGCGATAGGGTGGTTTTTTCTTTGATGTACAGTTTGTATTCCTGGACATTGGAGGTGGGGGTGTTGGTGAAATGCATCACCCCGTTTTCATCGATATAGCGAAATATGTCCGCATTCACCGATGATCCAAAGACAAGTAAAAACAGCGCAGTACCGAAACCAAAAATTTGTCGAAATGTATTTCCTCGTCCGCTCATTGTACCTCAGAATCAATTTAACCCCATTTAGTGCTTTCCCCCAAAAGCAAGGGCTCATATGCTCGTTGAGACTGTATCTTAAATTTTACAATACTTTTTCCCGAAACTCAAGTCATTAATAATAATATATAATAATTTTAGGTGCTTATGAAACAAAACCCCTATATCTTGTAGGCGCTGCTAAACCTTAACCCAAGGCGTATGCCGCATGGGTCATCCGGTCATGCTTCCCCACTAAAATATCGACTAAAATAATAGAAAACTTAAGGTTTTCTATTATTTCAGGTTGCCGGTTAAGCCCGTTGAGCCGGTTGCGCCGGTTATATAGGAATAAATGACGTTCAACCGGTTAACGGGTCAATCCACCAAAGGCGGACAAGCGGGTAACGGGCCCAACCGTTGGGTTTGAGAGCGTTTTTAGAAGAGTTTGAGCTGCTCCTGCTGCTTATCTTTCTTCTTTGGAGATTTTTTTTGCGGGGTTTCATATTTTTTAAGATGGTCTTCAATGTCGGCCAGAAAAGGAGACGGTCGGCGGGTCAAAAGCTTACCATAAACACTGCGTTTTTTAGCGCGGGTCAGATATAAACGCTGCATGGCGCGGGTCATGGCCACATAAAACAAACGACGTTCTTCAGCCAGATCGGTTTGACCATTGCCCTGGTGGTTAAGGGGAATCAGTTCATCTTCACACCCGGCGATAAACACCACCGGAAATTCGAGCCCCTTGGCAGCATGCAGAGTCATCAACGCCACCTTCTCGGCCCGGGACGAATAGGCATCCGTATCACTTTGCAGCGCTGCGGCTGCCAAAAAGGCTGCCATATCATCAAAATCATTTGAAAGGTTTAACAGGTTGCTGAACGCTTCGCGGGATTGGGGTTCGGTGTTTACCAGGGTTGATAACTGCCGAATTTGGGATAAATGCTGCAATTTTTTAGCAATGGTCATCGCCGCCGTTTCGTTTTTAATCACGCCTAGCGCTTCGCTAAAATCAATGAGCTTTTGCTGTTGGTCACGGCTTAAACCCGGGACAGGAAATCGTTTGGCATTAACCAGTCCGTTTAGTTGCGAGAATTTATTAGCGGTGCACCAGGATTTGAATTGTTCGGTTGTTTTATTGTTCAAACCTCCTGTTAATAAAGATAGACAGACGTTCAAATCCAAATCGCTGCCGAATCCCTCCACGACGCTTAACAGCGAAATCAGTTCTGCCAGTCCCCAGCTCTTAAGGCTGGTTTTGCGGCTGGCTATCTGAAACGGCACACCTTTCTGATCAAAGACATCGGCGATGATGTTCAGCTGATAGTGGGTGCGAACCAACACCGCAAAATCAGCATAACTGTTTGCTGCATCAAGGTTGGCATCGGCAACTTGACCGGTATCAACAGAGTGAAAACCGGAACCGCCCACCAGTTGGCCAATGACACTGGCAATGGCGCGGGCTTCGGCTTTGCCGCTGGCAGCCTCAAGGATGCTGATGGTCTTTACGCCATCAATCTGGGAATAGGTTCGGGTGTCGCTGGAATGGAGCCGATGATCGCGGATCACATAAAAGGAAGCATCCAGTATGGTTTCTGTTGATCGATAATTCCGGGTTAAGTGAATCTCTGTTGTATCGGGGTAGTCGTCTTTAAAGCGTTTGAAATAATGGACGTCAGCCCCCCTGAATCCATAAATGGACTGATCCGGGTCGCCGATCACACACAGATTGGGACCGTTCTCATCCGGTGGCGCCAGTGCTTTTACGATGCGGTATTGGCCATGGTTTAAATCTTGATATTCGTCGACAAATACGTACTGAAAGCGGCGGCGATATTTTTGAAGGAGGTTGGAATTATTCTCAAGCAGCTCAACGACGTTAAAAATAAGATCTTCATAATCATAGAGCCCTTGGGTGGATAGCAGTGTCTGATAACTGTGATAGACCTCGGCCAGCGCGCGGCCAGCAGCAGTAACCTTATTCGACGGTGTCATCTCGTCCGGTCCCAAAATCTGCTGTTTAGCGGCAATGATTTGGGTCAGGAGTTGTTTGGGAGTTTGCAAAACTTCAATTTTATGATGCTTTACTGTTTTGATGGCCTCACGCATCATTTCTTTGCGATCGTCGTCATCAATAATGGCGAACGTTTCTTGCGGCTTAAGATCATTAAGTAGTTTATAGCACAAAGAATGAAACGTAGCCGTCAGCGGCAAATGATGATCGTCGTTTAGAATGGTGTGCAGGCGCTGCTGCATTTCACGCGCGGCTTTGCGGGTAAATGTCAATGCCAGAATATTGTCGGGGGATACCCCTTTGCGTTTGATCAAATGGGCGATACGAACGGTCATGGTGCGGGTTTTGCCGGTGCCGGGCCCGGCCACAACCAGTAGCGGGCCCTCGGGATGCTCCACCGCCTGGCGCTGCTGTTCATTTAGCTGCTTAAAAAATTGCGCCGGTGACACGTCTTTGGGTTTATCGTTTTTTGCAGCCCCATCCTTTTTATGCGGCATCCTGCGCGGGGGTTCAGTAAAGCCGGGTTTGGAAGCGGGCTCCTGGGGCTCGCCGGCCGCAAAAAGCGATTGCTGGCCCAGTAAAGATGCGCGCTCATGTTCTTTAAAAATTCGAACCCGGCCGTATTGCCCGTCAAATCCGGGAATGACGGTAATTTCCTGATGCCGCATGCGCCTGATGCCTTCTGCCAGCAACGGGATGCCAGCCTTTTCGATTTCCTCGAAATCCATATTTTGTAGAATATTGAATTCCGATCCCAGCTGTTGCAAGATGGTTTGATAGGCCCGGGTGACCTTTTTGGATTTGGGTCCTACCCGCATCACATCGGACAGGATATCCGCCAGTTGAATGATGCTGCGGTAGGGAGAATGCCGGGCAGGTTTGCGGCCTTCTTTGTGGTCAGCCAATTCTTCGACTCGATGCAAAACCCCAAGCGTCAGAGGTTTGTTGCAGACCGGGCACAGACCGTCATGTTTAAGAGTTGTGGCCGGCCATAAGGAAATATTACAGGCGCGGTGACCATCGATATGGTATTTGCCCTCTTCAGGATAAAACTCCAGGGTTCCCAAGAATTTTTCAGGATCAGCGGTTTTTAATGCCGATTTTATCTCTGCATAGGCAAGTGCCGTGTTGAATACGTTGGCTTCGCGTCCTAAATTGAGTGGTGAATGCGCATCTGAGTTGGACACCAGTGTAAACCCATCCAGTGAAGACACGCGCCAGTTCATGGCCGGATCGGAAGAAAGCCCGGTTTCAACCGCAAAAATATGGGGTGTTAAATCTTCGAAGCACTCTTCTATTGAATCAAAGCCAGACTTTGAGCCCAATACCGAAAACCAGGGCGTCCAGATGTGAGCTGGGATTAAGAACGCCTCTTCGGATGTATCAAGCAGCATTTCAAGCAGGTCGTGGGCATCCAGCCCCAGAATAGGTCTTCCATCTGATCGGATATTGCCGATTTTGTCCAGCCGGTTGCTGAATCGCCGGGCCACATCAACGTCGGGTGCAAATACAAGATTATGATTTTTGCGGGTTCTACCATTTTTTTTGTAGATATTGCTGATTTCAGTAACCAGCATAAAGCGCACCGGTGCGCGACAGGAATCCGGCACCTCGACGTCGCAATGTCGTGCCAGGTCATCTTTAAGTTTATACAGACCAGGTTCAGCGGCGACTAATTTGTCAGAAATTTCTTCATACCAGGCCGGGTAAGTAAAATCGCCGGTCCCCACTACCGTGACACCTTTGAGTTGAGCCGCAATATAAAGATTTTCCAGATCCAGGTTTTTAGCCGTAGCTCTTGAATATTTGGAATGAACGTGTAAATCGGCAATAAATTTCATGGAATTTTTTTCATTATAAAAGTGTTGTTTATGCTAGTTTGGGTGCTAAGGCGGACAAATGATAAACAGGTGCAACTGGCTTACGGGCAAAGCTTCAGACCACATCTTCATATCATTTTTAAACTCATTTTTTAACCCTAAATTAAGCTTGTGCGTTTCTACCAAACACGCTATATATTTATATTGTTATAGACGATATACTATATATGGTGTTTTTTCACCTTCTACCTTATTTAAACGGTTTATACCAAAAAGAATCTTTGGCGCTGATATGAGTTTGCTGTCGAGTTCGGTTTCCATAACGCGTTACCAGGTTGAGGGACAACTTAAAACCCCCATTCTGGAAACCGTAGCAGCCGCATTAAAAAAACATACCATTTCCGAAATAGATGATGCCTCTTTGGAAAGGGCGGTCGGTTGGACATCTTTTGAAAAACCGTATCAACCTGATTTTGGCGGATCCGGATTTGTTTATGGAAATTATCTGGTATTCTCATTGCGAGTTGATCGCAAAACCGTTCCGCCCAAGGTACTTAAAAAACATGTGGTAATCGAATCAGACAGGCGATTGGCTGAAAGTGGTCGACCCTATTTGTCTCGCAATGAAAAAGAGCGTATCCGCGATCAGGTAATAGATCGTCTACATGCAACTGTTCCAGCAACACCCCATATTTATGATCTTGTCTGGAATTATGAAGATGCCAGATTATGGTTTTTTTCTAATCTCAAGGCGGCCAACGAGGAATTGGAAACCTTATTTTTGAGATCTTTTGATCTAACTTTGATACGGATGATTCCCTACACTGAAGCCTACTATACCTCCAATCTGACCGATACACAAAAAGATCAACTATTGGAACTGACGCAAACCCCGTTTACAGGATAATCAATCGACAAAATGCTGGATATTGCCGTAGCCTATAACCGTTTTAAATTTTTAGGTGAAGAGTTTCTAACCTGGTTGTGGTTTGTCGTCGATCAGGACACAGCTATCCTTAGAAAGGCCGATCCGGAATTTGCTTCATTGGAAATAGGTAATCGTATGGTGCTTGAAAAACGGCATAAAAAGAGTGTCGAAAAGATTACCATTAAAGGGGAAAATGCGGGTCTTGAAGAAGCCATGCTGGCCTTGCAGAAGGGGGCTCTGGTAACCGAACTTAATCTGGTGTACCGGTCAGCCGAGTTAAAATGGCAATTTACATTGAAAGGCGAGAGTCTTAACTTAAGCAGTTTGAAAACACCCAAAATAGCCGCCCCAGACAGCCCCGAAGATATGGAAGGCTTTATTTTAGAAAAAATCTTTCTTTATGATAAGATCTTGCAATTTTTAGAAAAATTATATAAAAACTTTATCAAAGAGCGCGTATCATCCCGCTGGCAAAAAGGTTCCTTAATATTGATTAAAAAGTGGTCCCAATCGGGCTCTTAAATGGTAAAAGGGATCTCTATATATTTGAATTTTATATTATTAATAAAACAATTCCTTTTATTAGGTTTTCAACAAAATATCGATTATAGTGTGTTCATAGACTGTTTAAAAAAGTGCTGTTTTCGACAATAGCTTATTTCTGATCATATCGCGGCTTTTATTCAATTATAAAGACATCCATTATGATCATCTAATTTTATTTTTTATTAATAAAAATAAAATGGTTATAAAGTTGTTGATGTTATCAACAGCCCTTATTTATTATTATCTTTATTTATTAAATATAATTAAGGAATAGATTATGAAAGCGACCATCAAAAAGGGTGACTTGCTTCCTGTATTATCTAAAGTACAGGGTTTGACCGGCCGCCGAACCAATCTGGCCATAACCACCAATATTCTCATGAAAACGGAACAAAAAGGTCTGTCGATATCGGCCACAGATCTTGAAACCGGTTTTGAGGGATTTTATCCGGCCAAGGTTGAAAAAGAAGGTGTCATCGCCATAAATGCCAGAAAATTTTATGAAATTGTCAGGGATTTTCCCACCGAAGACATCTTTTTAAACGAAGTGGAAAACCATTGGATTGAAATTGGTAACAAGAATATTGAATATCATATCGTCGGTTTAAATCCGGACGATTTTCCGGAGATTCCCAAAATAAAGGCCATCGAATTTTTTGAGATCGATTCTCTGGACCTCAATAAAATGATTGAACGTGCAGTGGTGGTCAGTGGATCAAGTGATGATAAGCGAGCTCATATTATGGGGGTCTTTGCTGAGCGTATTGAGGAAAAAAAGAACAAATTGTTTCGTTTTGTATCCACCGACGGAAGCCGCCTGTCTAAAGTTGATACGGTATTTGAAAAGGATAATAATCTGCCTGCCGGGGATAATGTGATAATTCCCAAAAAGGGGCTAATTGAAGTCAGTAAATTTTTAGATGCTGAAGGTCCGGTAAAAATTGGTTTTAAAGAAAACAATTTTATTGTTAAAAAAGATTCAGAAACCTTGATTATTTTGCTACTGGAGGGTGATTTTCCTGAATATGGTGATATAATTGTTAAAAAAGGCGGTCATTCAATTGTTATGGAACGTCAGCCTTTCTTAATGATGCTCAAACGTATGTCAATTTTGAGTTCAGAAGATTATAAAGGGGTTATTTTTAATTTTGAAAAAAATCAACTGGTGATAACATCCACCAATCCTGATATCGGGGAATCAAAAGAAGATATGGAAGTTGAATATGGCGGGGATTCCATCACGGTTATGTTTAACCCCAAATTTTTTATTGAAACCCTTAATGTGATTGATGAAGACAACGTTATATTAAATATTATTGATGAGGAAAAACCCTGTTTAATTGAAAGTGAGAAAGATAAAACCTATTTAAGCGTTATTATGCCGATGCGAATATGAAAGAAAATTTAAGAACCAACAATTACACCGAAGACGATATTAAAGTATTGGAAGGCCTGGAGGCAGTCCGCAAAAGACCGGCTATGTATATTGGAAACGTCGATGTTGCCGGCTTACACCATCTGGTTTACGAGGTTGTTGACAACAGCATCGATGAAGCCATGGCCGGATATTGCAACCAGATTAATGTTACCATTCACGATGACAACAGTATCAGTGTGGTCGACAATGGTCGGGGAATACCGGTGGGTATTCACAAAAAGGAAAAAATTCCGGCTGTTGAAGTCGTGATGACCAAACTGCATGCCGGCGGAAAATTTGACAACCATTCGTACAAGGTTTCCGGTGGTCTGCATGGTGTCGGCGTGTCGGTGGTCAATGCCCTGTCCAGTTTTTTGGAAGTTGAAATTTACACCGAAGGCAAGCGCTATTATCAGTCTTATGAAAGAGGCAAAAAAACCTGCGAATTATCCCAAAAAGGAAAATCCCGCAAGCAAGGCACCAAGGTTCATTTTATTCCGGATCCGGAAATTTTCGAAATCACTGAATTCAGCTATGACGTCCTTGTGCGCCGACTAAAAGAGCTGGCCTTTTTAAATAAGGGTCTCAAAATTAAGATCGAAGATGAGCGTAGCGACACCAAAGAAGAATTTTATCATAAAGGCGGTATCATCGATTTTGTAAAATATATAAATCGCCGCCACAGCGCCGTCCACAAAAAACCCATTTTTATGGAAGGCACCAAAAACGATATCCAAATTGAAGTTGCCATCCAATATAACGACACCTACACAGAAAAAATATTTTCTTTTGCCAACAACATCCACACCACCGAAGGCGGCTTCCATCTGATCGGATTTAAAGCCGGATTAACCCGCACCATTAACCAATATGCCGCTAACGGGAATCTACCCAAAAATTTACAGGCAAAAATCACCGGTGATGATGTACGCGAAGGGTTGACGGCTATTATCAGTGTTCGCATCACCAATCCACAGTTTGAAGGTCAGACCAAGACAAAGTTGGGCAACAGCGAAGTCAAAGGGATTGTCGAATCTCTGGTCAATGAGAAATTAAGCACATTTTTTGAAGAAAACCCCTCGGTTGCCAAAAAGATTATTGCCAAAGGCGTAGACGCCGCCCGTGCTCGCGATGCGGCCAAGCGGGCGCGAGATCTGGCGCGCAGCAAGGGTGCCCTGGTGGATGCCACCTTGCCCGGTAAACTGGCCGAGTGTCAATCATCCGATCCTGCGGAGCGGGAGCTGTTTATTGTCGAGGGGGATTCAGCCGGTGGATCCGCCAAACAGGCGCGGGATCGCAAATTTCAGGCGGTGCTGCCGCTGAAAGGTAAAATTTTAAATGTCGAAAAAGCGCGCTTTGATAAAATTCTACGCAGTGAGGAAATCAAAAATATCATCACCGCTTTAGGAACTGGCGTTGGCAAAGAAGAATACAATATTGATAAAATAAAGTATCACAAAGTCATTATTATGACCGATGCGGATGTCGACGGCTCCCACATCCGAACACTGTTGCTGACCTTTTTTTATCGTCAGATGCCTGAGATGGTCGATAAAGGGTATCTTTACATTGCCCAACCACCATTGTTTAAAGTCGGCAAAGGTAAGAAGAGCGAAAATTACCTTAACAGTGAGTCCGAATTAAATGATTTTGTTCTCAAAAAGATTTGCAATAACCGTCTAGTGAAATTTAAAAAAGGTCGGCAGGAATTAAGCGGACACAATCTGTTTATGTTCATTACCAGCATATCAGAGTGTTATTCAGTTTTAGCACACCTGGAAAACCGTGGTCTTCCAGCCCACCTGATTGAGCTTTTGATTAACGAAAAAGTCACCAATAAAACCTTTTTACAAGATGAAAAGCGCATGACGCAATTGCGCGACAAATTGATTAAAAATGGCTATTTGGTCGATGACTTAAATTTCAGTGAAGAACGCAAAGTCTTTGAATTAACCGTTAACGGTCAGTCTCCCAAAGAAGATGGCGAAATGTTATTCGATCTTGGCGGCAAGGCATTCGGTACGGTAAAAATAGGTCGCGGTCTCATCTATTCCACAGATTATCAACGCTGCCTGAATCTGGGCAAAAATATTACTAAATATGATTTTCCACCTTTTACCATTGCACTAAAGGATAAAGAAAAAGATTCTGAGCCCCAGACGGCCAAAGACAAGGCTGAATTGCTGAATATTTTCTTAAACGACGGCAAAAAAGGTATAAGCATTCAGCGCTACAAAGGTCTGGGGGAAATGAATCCGGACCAGCTGTGGGAAACCACTATGAATCCGGAAAAGCGCAACATGTTTCAAGTGAAAGTCGAAGATGTTGTCGATACCGATGAAATATTTACCGTCCTAATGGGTGAAGCCGTTGAACCCCGCCGAGAGTTCATTCAGAGTAATGCTTTGGAAGTCAGCACGCTCGACATTTAGTCTTAATTACTGAAAAAATCGTAATCGGTTCTCCCCAAAAACTTGGCTCCTTATATAAGTCATTGGGTGTCAGTGTTCAGGTGTCAGGATTGAAAGACTTGATAATTAGGTAAGTCGAAAAACAAACACCACTATTTGACATTCAAAACGACTAATCTTTGACATCTGAATTTCACTGACACCCGACACCTAATTAAGTTAAGAGAAAAAAGATGGACATCCACAACATTTATGCCAGGGACTTGCCGGATCTGTGGTTTCAAGCGGTGCATGATATTCTGGATCAAGGCAAACGTTTTGTTATCGATCGTGGATCATATGAAGGCCAAACCCGGCTGGAGTATGATTATTTCATGGGTCATGTAAAACATCCCGGTACCCAACCGTTGATTCCGGATATTCCGCCGACATGCGGTATACCCAATCCAGTGGAGCACGATTACATTTACGGCGGTCCCGGTTATGACCGGGCCTATATCGAGTATTTAATGTCAGCACGCAAGGAACCCGGTGAGTCCTATACCTATGGAGAGCGCTTGACGCGGGTTCCATTGTCCGGTGACAAACTGAGCTGGTGGCAAGAATCCAATAAAGAGATCATTGACAAACGCGATGTTGACGGAAAAATTGTATTTGAGGAAGACGGACAACTGTATTTAAACCAAATCGAGTGGGTCATCGATACTTATCGAAAGTTTGGCGAGCGCAATAATCAACTGGTCCTTCAAATCGCTCATCCTTCGGATCTGACCCTAATAGATCCGCCCTGCCTGCGGTCAATTGATACCCGTGTTCAAAATGACAGCCTAAATTTCTTTGTTTATTTTCGCTCCTGGGACTTATGGAATGGTTTTCCGGCCAATCTTGCCGCCATTCAAAACCTCAAAGAGTACATGGCTGCTGAAATTGGCGTTGAAGATGGTCAGATGGTTGTCGAAAGCAAAGGATTACACCTTTACGGCTATGCGGAAGATCTGGCGAACTTGCGCTGTTTAAGAACCTAATTCGCCCGCATTATCGCAACACCATTGATCCCCCCAAGATACACCAGCATCCGCCTGTATTGTTGATGTTCAATTGATCTGAATATCAAATAATATTTGATTAATATAAGGTTATTTCGATATTATTTGAGTATGTGGTGCTGGCAGTTGCACGCCTTCCCACTCACCCAAACATGTTAACCATCAACATTGAGGTTCATCATGTCACCATCAAACCTGGCCCATCTATATTCTAAAAGCGCTTGTTGTGCTGTACCGTCTGCCATCCGCGAAATTAATAAACTGGTTGATTCACCCGGAATGAAATCCTTGGCTGGTGGTTGGCCGGATCCGGCTGTTTTTCCGGGAGAAGAGATTGTTGGTATTACCAACGAGCTGCTCAAAAATAAGGCGGGTAAGGTTTTGCAATATGGTACCACCGAGGGGGTGACTGAGCTGCGACAGGAACTGGCCAGTCTGGCCACTGACCGCTACGGTATTGACTGCAGCCTGGATCACATTGTCATTACGGCCGGTTCAGCCCAGGGAATGGATCTGGCCTGCCGGGTGATCATCAATCCCGATGACGTTGTTGCCGTTGGCTTGCCGACCTATTTTGGTGGAACTGGTGCAATAATGGCTGCTTGCGGCGAATTGTTGGGCGTGGCAGTCGATGAAGAGGGGATGAATACCCAGCAACTGGAAACGCAACTGAAACAATTAAAGAAAAAGGGTCAGCGCGCCAAAGGTGTTTATGTCATACCCAATTTTCAGAACCCCACCGGAACCACCCTATCCCTCGAACGCCGCCGACACCTTGTGGAGCTGGCTAAGCGCTATGATCTGGTCATTTTTGAAGATGACCCCTATGGTGATTTGCAATTTGAAGGCCAACATCTGCCGCCGATTATATCTCTGGATACCCACGGTCGCGTCGTGCACATGCGCTCAATGTCCAAGACGTTTGCCCCGGGGCTACGGGTGGCTTGGACTATTGGTGCGCCGGAAATGATTCGTAAAATGGTGGTTGCCAAACAGTTTGTCGATGTGGCCACCAACAGCCTGGCGCAGTATATATTGCTGGAATTTATTCGAGGCGGGTTGTGGGAAAAACGCGTTCAGCTTAACAACCAGTACTATAAACGCAAACGGGATTTTATGCTCGAACAGCTGGCGGCCCATTTCCCCGAAGAAGTTAATTGGAATCGGCCGGATGGCGGCTTTTTTATATTTGTTCAATTGCCCCAAAGCCTCGATGCTTCCACACTTCTGACCGAAGCAATTGAACACAACGTGGCCTTTGTGGCCGGGGAGCCGTTTTTCATCGACGGCAGTGGCGCTCATACGTTTCGGCTCTCATATTCTCAATCCAGTGAAATGGTGATTGCCGCGGCAGTGGCCGAATTGGGGCGCTTGATCAAAAAGCAGCTAAAATAGGAGCATATCCGATACACAATATACTAAGTTATTAGAAGTCATTTCAAAAAAAGGATTATTGTTCAAGATTCCGTCTTCGCCCAAAGGCTTCGCCGGGACACGCGTGTCGGGGTCTAATTTTAAACCGGAGGTCCGAATGAGGCGGATCGAGGATTTAAAATTAGGCACTAAGAAAGATATTGAGCCAAAAGGCGTTTTTGAGATGGCTTCTATTAAGGTCCTTCACTTCTCTGCGGCGAGTAATAAATACGCATCGTACTGGGGTCGAGGATTCTTAAGGCGACCAGGTCATTTTTATCATGGATCAGATAGCCGAAAAGCTGTTCATCGGGTCCGATAACTTCGAGAAAACCCGATCTTGAACCCAGCCAGACACTGAAAAAATCATCCTTTTCCTGGGTGTTTTTTCGCAAGATGTCTATCCATCTTTTTTCTTCACCATCACCCACCCGGTACCACCTTCCGCTGACTTTAAGCGTGTTATTGTCGTCCTTGGGGTCAAATAAAACGGCATGTTCCGGGATGTAATATATGGTGTACTGGGACCAGTTGTCCACCAACTGCTGCTGGATCTGCTGTTGCTCTGTGGCCCGCAGGCTATTGAAGCGCGGTCCGGAATCGGTGACACAGGATACAGCACACAAACACAGCAGAACCATCAGGCCCATATATTTTAGCGGCATCTTTCGACTCCTTTATACCCAAGCGGAATTTTGTCCTACTTTTCTAATAAGCATGAGATGCTGTCAATACATATTACTTTAATTTCGCATTCATTTTCATGCAAGATTAAGCTACTGGCAGGACTTTGCATGAAAATGAACGCGATAAAATGATTTTTAGCTATTATATTCAGCTATTGGCAAAATCACGACTCAGATTAGCAATGTTACAACAAGCAAAAGCATCAATCCTATAAATCAAAGGATTAACACCATATGAGAATGGTATGTGGGGTATGCAGTTGCGCCAAACAGGAATGTTTAAAGGGATCAGGTAATCGGTCCGGCAACTTTTTTCAATTCAACACCGTCGACTATCATTAACCAATCATCACCATCCAGGTAAGGGGGCTTGTGCACTTCAAAAGTTGTGGTGAAAAAGAGGACACCGATGATGAAGTCATCGCCATCAAAGTCTTTAAGGGGGCCGGAGATCTTGGTTGATCGGTTCCCGTCGACGCGCCGGTAATCAACACCACCGTTGTCATTTATGGTCAAATGAAAGCCGACGCCTTCCCAGGTTCCGATATAAGACTTTTTTTCTTCGGGTACCGGCATCGAATTACAGCCGATGATAAAACCGGTTAGGCCTAAAATGACCAACATCCAGACGATACGGATACGAACCTTACACATCTAAGCCCCCCCAAGGCTTGGCAATCATTAATTGATTGGTTATCCGAATACTGAACTGATTAAGGGGTATATTGGACTTTGCGGCCTCATTTTTAAGGCTTACAGATCACAATCCCCTCACTACTGTTATTGGCCATTTTGCAATTAACTTTAGTTTTTTTTCTCGGATCAATAATTTTGTATGGTTATGCAGAAAGCTCAAGTTAGGCACCCAAAACCACGAAGGGCACAAAGGACACAAAAGGATAAAAGTAAACTAAAGTGTTTTCCCTTTGTGATCTTCGTGTTCTTCGTAGTGTAAGCCATATCAGATGTATCCTACCGGAGTTTCCCAGATAACCGCATAATTTTATTTACCCGGCTTTATTTTTAGCAGGCAGCATCCTTGCTGGCCCGGTTTCCAGGTTTTGATTGTAAAACCAAAGCCGGCGCCTTCAAAGGTGCCTTTGTCAACAGCAGCTGCAATATCGCACATGCGCTCGATGTCACTTTCTTTAAGTCCGGCTTCCTGCCAGGCCTCTTTCAGGGGACAACGGCGCATCTGGATCTCCAACCCACTTTGATCACATTTTTGCACTTCAGGATCAAACATCTTGCCGCCATCCGGGATAACATCAAAAAAAGCATCCTTTAAGCCGTTGAGGTCAGCCGGCGCAAATCTTTCAAACGGGCTGCCGATTTCCAGGCCGCGATGGTAAATGCCTTGTTTCATGATCTTGGTCGCCTTCTGTTCCCCGAGTTCTTTTAGCAATACTTGATAAATATGCCAGTACATCATGGCACGGTTTTTAAATGATCCATACAATTGTTTGCGCAAGGCTTCTGCAGGCATGTTTCCCCCTTTTTATTCTTTGTGTTCTTGGTGGCGTAAAAAATAATTTTGGAGAGAGCTAAAATTGATCAGTCGTAGAATAACGAGATTTTTGGCGTTGGCGGATGGATGATTTTCATTTTGTCTTTCGCCCGCTGATGTCGGTGGAGCACATCTTCGACTACGGCCTTAACCGAGTTAAACTTTTTGCTGCCGAAAACCGATTGATACTGTTTGATTTGCCGTTCAATCAGGGGGACGATTTGCGTATGTTTGACGAGGGCATCTTTTGAAAAACCCTGTTGGAGACCCTCGGTAATCAGTTCAACCACGTCATAGTCATATCCCAGGTCTTTAAAATCACTTTGACCTGGCTCTAAACCGGCAGTTGGTTCTCGTTCCACAATCTGCTTATCCAAACCCAGAAAAGTGGCCATTTCACGTACAAGCCGCTTGGGTAGACCGGCAATAGGGCTAAGGTGCACCGCCCCATCACCAAAAAGGGTATAATAACCGATACCAAAGTCTTCATCCCGATTGCCGGTGCCCGCTAAAGTTTTATTTTCGGTAGCCGCCTTGGTCGATAAAACATTGGCCCGGATTCTGGAAATCATATTGCCTATGTGGAATCTATGTTCAAATGCTTCCGGATTGGTTGATTGAAAAGATTTTACCAGGTCTTCGATGCTGTGAATTTCATGACGCAACTTTAGGTGATTGGCCACAGATACGGCGTCAGCTTCGTCCTGGGTTGCATTGACGCTGGAGGGCAAGATATAGCCCACTAACTCGAGCGCCGGTTGGCTTTTTGAATGCTTGACATTATGGCGGTCAAAGGCGGTTTTGATCAGGGCTGCCGCTGTACTGGAATCGACCCCACCCGATAATCCGATCACACACCCAGTAGAGGCGGCTTGCGACACCACTTCGATGACAAAATCACCAATCTCTTTGCTAACCTGTTGACAATCAATTTCCGCCAGTTTTATGGGCTTCATTGTTTAATCTCCTGCCGCCTTTTTTGTCTCTGGTATGGCTGCAAAAGTCAATAGGATTCATGCCTCTGGTCGAAACCGTCTATGGCGCCGGGGTTGTCATTCCTCATTCTGAAATTATCTTTTGTCATAACCTCATGACGTTCCAAAGTTTCGTTTTCTTTACCGGTCATGGGAAAGGAGGAAAAACATGAAAATACATTATATGACCGCATCAATCGCCTGTCTATTCATGCTGGCAATGGTGTTGCCGGGTTATGCCGGCTCAACTCGCGGTAATAGAGATGTCTGTGATCCAAAGATTATCGGTCAGATCCAGCAGGGCAAGTCATCCAAAGAGGATGTCAAGCAGCTCATTGGTGATCCCGATAAAGTTGAGGAAGCCCTCAATCAAGGTGAGCTTTGGAAATATTCTTATGAAGTCACATCGCCCAGCGGACGCGGCAGCGGAAATGCCTTCAAGTCATCCAGCAGAGATACGATGGGTGGCGGACGGGTTGAGATGGACAAAAAAAATTGTAATCTTCATGTCTATTTTGAAAAAAACGGTATTGTTCGAAAGGTACGCGAAAGTAAGGTATCCGGTAGCAGCGGTGGTTTTATGAATTAAAAGTGCCAAGCAAGTTACAATAATTTTATATCGGCAATGTTATGGCGATTTGCGATAATCGGCTGCTTTGATACCGTATTTTTTCAACAATTGATACAGATCTGCTCTGTATTTTCCGGCCAATTTGGCGGCCTGACTCACATTGCCGCCTGTCAGTTCAATCAACTGGGTCAGATAATTTTTCTCGAAATTCTCTTTGGCATTTTTGAAGGACGGCGGGCCGCTTTCGGCGACGTTGTGGTCCGGTAGAATTGACGTTTCCGAGATGATATTCTCAGTGGCCAGCGCAACCGCACATTCAATGGTATTTTCCAACTCGCGCACATTACCCGGCCATTCGTGAAACATCAGTTTTTGCAGGGCCGAGGGTGTAAATCCGGCAATATCTTTTTTTGCCTCACGGGAGTATTTATTTAAAAAATAATTGGCCAGCAGGGGAATGTCATCTTTGCGTCGGCGCAGCGGCGGCAGCTGTATGACGATAACATGGATGCGGTAAAACAGATCTTCGCGAAATGTGCCTTTCTTAACCTCTGCGTCAAGGTTCTTATTGGAGCTGGCAATAAAGCGGGTGTTCACCTTAACGGTCTTTGAGGCGCCGACCGGATAAAACTCTTTTTCCTGCAGGACCCGTAAAAATTTGGCTTGCATCGTAAGCACCATTTCTGAAATTTCATCCAAAAAAAAAGACCCCTTGTTGGCCTGTAAAAACAGGCCAGGTTTGTTTTGCGCGGCATCCGTAAAAGCGCCTTTCTGGTAGCCAAAAAGCTCACTTTCCAGGAGGGTTTCGGGTATGGCGGCACAATTAATCGCCACAAAAGGTCCGTCTCTGCGTGAGCTGGCCAGATGCAGCGTTCGGGCAATCAGCTCTTTTCCGGTCCCGCTCTCCCCTTCAATGGTCACATTGGCATCCGACTCTGCTGCATGGGCAACCTGATCAAGGACCGTTTGCATCGATTTACTTTTGGTAATGATGTTTTCAAAACCGTAGCGTTCTTTGACGATTTTTTTTAGATTTTTTACTTCTTTGGTCAGACGGCTGCGTTCAAGGCAATTGCGGGTTTGCAGCAAAAGTTCCTCATGATCAAACGGTTTTGTTAAATAGCTGTAGGCCCCTTTTTTCATGGCTGCCACGGCGCTTTTAATCGTGCCGTAAGCGGTCAGGATAATAACCGGCATTTCCGGGGTGATATGGTGTAAATCCTGCATCAGCTGAATGCCGTCTTTACCATTGAGCTTCAGGTCGAGCAGGGCGGCATCAAACCGATTTTCGGCTGCCAGTTCGATGGCCTTTTGGGCATCAAAGGCGGTGGTTACCCGATATCCCTGGGCCTCCAGTCGCATACGAATCACCTTAAGGATACTGGGATCATCGTCAACTACCAGAATTTTTTCCATCTTCTTTTGCCTCGAAATCTTCTGTCTGGGGTATGGTGTCGCGTTTCTTTTCTTCTATCTTGATGTCAATGCGTTTTAATTTTTCCAATTGATCCTGGAGCCGAAGTATTTTCTGGTGTTGCATTTTTATTTTTTTCTCCAGCGGTGAATGACGCTGCGTTAATGCGTGAATTTGAGCCTCTTGCGCTCTAAGGTCGTGCAGTAAAGTCAGCCACAGCTCGGCCTCCGGGCGCAGAGAACTGGCAGGATAATGGTCGATGATGTCTTGAAAGGCTGCCATTGCTTTTTGGACATCGCGATCCGGATTATGCGGGTGCGCATAGATCTGACCGATTTGAAAAAGCGATTGCGCTGCCAGGCTTGTAGGAAACTGCGTCTGTACGTGCCGGCTTATGTCAAGCGCTCCAGAGTAGTCCCCGCTGACCAACCGCTGTCGGGCCTCGAGCAATTGCTGTTTTCCCTGCGACGGTGGCGGCCAATGCAGACAACCCGTGACCATCAAAACCCATATCAGGAGACCGGCAGTGTAAAGAAAAAGCGGCTGCCCTGTCCGGGTTGGCTTTGCACCCATATCTTTCCTCCATGACCGGCGATGATGTGTTTGACGATTGATAGTCCCAATCCCGTCCCCAGGGGGGTATTGCGACCGCCATCGATTCGTTGAAATCGATCAAATATTTTTCCCAGGTTTTTCCGTGGAATACCGCATCCTTTGTCTGCCACGCAGACCTCGATCCAATGCCGACCTTTGATTTTCAAACACGCTTCAATGACAACTTTTCCGCCGGCAGCTGTAAATTTTAAAGCATTGCCGATCAGGTTTTCCATGACCTGGGCGATGCGCTCTTCATCCATTTTAACCACCGGCAAATTGCGCGATGGCTTTAATTCAAGGTCAATTTTTTTACGCTGGGCAATGGGCGCCAGTTTTAAAACAGTTTGTTGAATGATTGGAAATACTGCTTGCGGCCTTAAGCGATAGTCCATCATTTTGGCTTCCATACGGGACAGATCCAGAATGCGGTTTACCGATTCAATTAAGCGATCACATTCTTTTTGGCTAATGGTCAACAGCTCCTTTTCTTTAGCGGGGACCTCGGCATAGGTTTTGTCCATTAGCATGCGGCTGGCTTCTTTTATGGCGGTCAAAGGTGTGCGTAGCGTATGGGAAACATGGCTGATAAAATCTTTTTTCATTTCATCCAGCTCTCTGAGACGCTCGCACATTAGGTTAAAATCGTCAGCCAGTTTTTTAATTTCAGGCGGTGAAGAAAAATGACGCATTTCTTCAAATTTACCTTTGGCAATTTCTCTTGTCATCATCTGCAAGCGCTTGATCGAACGATTGATGCTGCGCGTATTGTAAAAAGAAATGAGTACGCCCAATAAAACGGCTATAGCGGCTGTAATTGCTGTTACCTGCAGAACCCGGGAGCTAATTTGGCTGGCGTCGTTTACTTTTTTATCGCGCTGCAAGCGGCTGATGTGAATCATTTTTTTGAGTCGCTGATTGATGCGATCAACCAGGTTATCTTTCCGTTGCTGATATTTAGCGCGCAGATAATCCGGGTTGTCCTTCATCTCTTTAACCTCGGTTCTAAACAGCAGCAGAAAATGGCCATAGTCGGTCTCTATCTGGTCCAGCAGATGTTTGCTCTCCGCGGTGTCCGGTAATGCAGAGAGCTTGCGGATGTCTTCAATCAGATGGAGTTGTATTTCCCAGAATTTTTTTAAAAAATCAGCATCATTGGAAATCAGGTATTTTTTCTCAAAACTGACCTGGGAAAACAGCTTGTCCAAAATATGTTCTGCAAGTGTCAGGCGGTTGACATGAACCGTTGCGATCTCACGGCTAAGACCATTTAGCTGGTTGAGTGTTAAGGTCACATATACACCCAAAAATATCACCAGCAGCAAAATGGCTGCATAACCAAAGGTCAATCGTTTAAAGATGGTTAGTTTCATGGTTTTGGTTTGACGATTAAGCCCCACAATAAGTTCTTACCGAAAACGCTTTAATGATGAAAGCCGGACAAGTCATTTTCTGATAGGCGATATGAATATTAATGTGCCTGTGCCCCGATATTTGTGATTCCACAACCGCAATCATCAGCGAAGATATTTGGGTGCCTGTCATCCCAAATATCGTGGCATGGTTTCACTCATGCGTTAGTTTTCCGCATATCGCCATTCAGAAAAGAACTTGTCCGTTTGGCAATACTGTTTGGCTATATTCTTGAGAATTCTTTTTAGTTTGGGCGCGAACAAGCGGGTAAAAGGTTGGATCCGTGAAGAGGGGGAACACTGTCAGCCAGATTACAGGCTGAAAACTTAGGGATAAAAGGGGCAGCAGGTGCCCCTTTTATCCTTTTCAAAGAAAGCATTAGCACTAGCCTTCTTTGTTGATGGATGTAATATTTTTGTTTTTATCGTATTGGATCATGACCTGGTCACCTTTTTGCAGCGTTTTCAGGTCCTCTATTTGCGGTCCGGCATTGAGCATGATGGTTTTGCCATCCGGATTCATCACTTCAAGCATACCGGTATTGGGGTCTACTGAAACCACCTCGCCTTTAATGGCCCCAGCGGGTCCGGCGGCTTGAGCAACGCTAATAGCTGCAAAACAAACGGCAAACAGGGTGATGATCAACATTGAAATGGGCTTATGTCTTGTTAATTGATGCATAGGTCTTCTCCTTTTTGGTGATAAGTGAATCATTCTGATTCACTATGATTTTCTGTTGAACAGGGTTATACCCGTAATAGGTCACCTCCTTTCCATGCGGGTCCATTTAGTGCGGTGTGACAGCCCATTTCAATTTTCGGCACCGAATGACCAACAGGTGAATATGGCTTTCGATGCTGAACAACGATATCAACGGATCCCTCCGATACCGCCAATTGAAAGAGCAAGGGCTGTGCCAGGCAGGGTATTTCTAATTATCTGCCTGAAATAATTATAATTTTATATTTTTTGCTATCACAGAAAAGCTGTGATTTGTATAGTATTTGTGACAGTTTGGGGGTCATCAGACGCCAAAATATTATGATATATTGAAATAACAGTGACTTAAATTGTGTATCCATTTGTTGCTGGCTTGTATGCATTTGTATTAAAAGATACAGGCGCATGATTGCCATGAGGCTAACTTCGCTTTGAAATCCAACGAATGGTATAATCCGGACTGAATTCAACGATGATCTGATCACCCGTGCGCAAGGCCAACCGATCGATGCCGGGTCCGGTGTTTAATGTTAAAATTTGACCGGGGTGTTCATTGGCTCCCACTGTAACCAATTCTATGTTTTTATTAATGATCGTGCCTTCTAATATTCGGCCGGTTTGAATTCCTTTCTCAAAAGGGATCACGGCCACACCCACCACCGAAATTATAAAGATGACGATTAGCCAGCGTGCTACCAGGATTAGAGACATGCTTTTTTGCAACACAATGGTCACCTCCTTTGCGTTTATTTTCTGTAACAGCAAGGTCGATGCCAAAGTGGCAAAATGATGCATAACCAATTGTTATTATGATTTTTTATAAAAACAGGGTGGATTCTGGATACGTTGAAATGTATGGTTTTCCCTGCACCACCGGTGTTATGGTGGGAGCTTCAACTGGCTTAACCAAAAGTAAACACATGGTTTTTTAGCTAGCGTTGATTTCATACACAGGGTAAACTTTTTTATCCAGCGCTTCAATTAGGGCTGAATGATGGATCAAATGGGTTTGGCACAAACGCGCTGGGATTTGATTTCACTGTTGCACGATGTTGTGCTTGATGCTGAAAACGAGCAGAGATGTTATCAGTGGCAGGAAAAAACAGTTAGATGCGAGCTGAAAGATGCATGAATCTTATGACGCCAGGGCTTAAAAGCGTCAGTCTCCGCGTAAAAATCGGTCCAGTTCGGTTTTAAGGGTACGCCAGCCGCGGCCGACTTTAATGGCCCTGATACGGCCTTCAGCGATATACTTAAGGTAGGTAGGGCGTGATATTTTCAGGTACTCACAGGCTTCTTTGGTGGTATACACATTTTCTTCGCTGGTATCATCAAAACCATTGGCAAAGCTTGCGTTACGTCTATCAAACCCGCTGCGTCTGTCGCTTTTTTTGCGCCGATCTTCACCGCTTCTGCGTTGTACGATATGATCGTTGATCATAAATACCACCTAATTTTATATTTTTGTGGAAAACTTCTCTTGGCTTTTGGCCTACTCTAGTATCGGTAAATGTCTTGTTTTTCTTTATGGTTATTTTCTAAAATAGCCAAACGAACCCCCTGACGTTAAGCTTTAAATGATAAAGCCGCCTGTGTGAGGTACTTTTTTGAAAATTGTCAAAGATGTGTAAAATGCTCTAAAATAGAGTCAAAACTAAGCCGTATTTTTCGGCGTGTATGTGTTTGAAAAAAAATTCCTCCTTACACAGCCAGTCATGTTTTTTTACGGCTCGCCAGTTTGATTTTCGTTTTCATCTTAAACTGCCTGTATGGTTTTGTATTCGAAACCTATAATTAGCCGTTCACTAAATCACACGCTTTATTTGTCTACTGACCGCGGTTTCAACCCAACCCCACAATAAAACCACTGATATTTTTGTATTAATTTATATCTGCCTTTTTGTGGAATGCTTTTTGCTCTACATGTACGGCAACATGCCCCTTGCGGTCCTTATAGGACGGGCGTTCAGGGACATCTCCCGATCTGCGTCCGGTCCAAGATCTCGTATGATCTGCATGGATCGTTTGCCCCCTTAAAACCGAGACCGTTTCGGCAACACCAACGGTCATTCACGCTGCATGCGGTGCCAATTCTGTCCCAGAAAATTGCAGTTGCATACGGATTGCCGCGCAGCAAGAACCCATTACCGATTAGCAGCCGTTTTTAGTGACCCGTGCTTTTAAAGCGCTTCGTGTTCAAAGACACTGGCGTTGAGGAAGAACTTTTCAAAAATTGACTTCTGCAACATGAAATGGAGGTCTTTAAAATGAATTTCGCAAAGCAAATGGATTTAGTAACTGTTCAAATTGTCACGGCGCCAACCCGGTTGCTGTTCGCTAAAATCATGCTCTTGATGCTCCTTAGCATCCTGGTTGTCGGGGGGCTGGCTAACAATGGTTGGGCTGTACCCGGCGGGCCGTGTATCGAAGAACAGATTAAGAATGAGACCTTCAACGGCAGGGGCCTTCCCAAAGAAGCCTTTACCATCATCTTAAACGACCTGGCTACTGGCACCGGACTGTGGAGAGCTCTTTCAAGGTCAATACCGGCGGCAACACGGGCTGGATCTCGGGCGAGCGCACCGGGTACCGGGCGGCCTACATGTTCTTGGTGGACCAGAACACGGCCGAGGTGCTGGCGTGCGTGTTCTTCGTGCGCGTCTCAGGTGCCGGTTACGTGCAGGTCAACGACAAGTACATGGCCGAAGGCCAGAACACCGGCATCCACTTTGACGGCTCCTGTGATTACGTGTCGCAGGCCGGATCGCCGTTTGCTGCTGAAGAATACAAGGCGGACAACGGGCCCGACGAGCGCCCCATCATCCTGTTCGAGTACCAGGGTGAGATCGTCGAGGACCGCAGCTACACCAACACCACCGGCGAAGCCATCGAACAGGGGCTGCTGCGCTTCCGCGACGGTGGATTTATTGCTGAACCCTTTATGACTGAAGACGGTTTCGGCAACTTATCGCCGGTGTATCAGCGTCAGACGGTGGTCGCCGGCTATGACGCCAAGCGTGACGGTAATTTTCTGCCGGCGGTAGTGGTGTACTATGATGTGCTCAGCCCGAAGGTTCGGATCCTACAGGCGGATCCGCGGTAACCGGCAAATAATTGCCATTGCCGGCAAACGGTCTTTGTATAACCGATTGCCAGCCAACAGCAATGACAAATACCCAGGATAAACAACAGGAGGCATTCTTACGGATGCCTCCTGTTTATTTATTACAGGTTTTAGCAATTTTACAGTTTTTCAGGATTCTATCTGTCAAATGCTGTCAAATGCTGTCAAATGCTGTAAATATTTGATTATATATAATTATTTTCTTGAAACCCCTGCGATCTTTTGCTACGGTGACATCTATCATGCTGCATGGCTGTCCTAAGCCACGAGCGCTTATCATCGCATATTCTGATAAGGAGCTTAAAATCACCCGTCAGCATGAAGCCTACAAGGGGGATAAACTATTCCGGACAGAGGAAGGTTTTAAAGAAGCCGACGCCTAAAACACAAGTTCTTTGCCAATTCTGCTTTGTCTCTGGTTTGGGTTAGGTTATCCCCCTTCATCCCTTCTAATGTTTGCTCCCACTATACAATTCTGCCGGGCATAACCATAAAGTCTAAATGATCAGGCTGTCGGTCAATGAATTGATGGTTCGATCGGATGATAAAGCCGATATTCGAATCGATTGTCATGTTGTTGTTTTGCCGATCATCAGATTTGCGGCTAGAAATCATTCGCCGTTTTGATGGATTTGCTGTTCGTTATAGATGAATATCGGGCCCGACCTGTAAACACCAACGAACTTGCCGGCCCGGGATCTTAGCGATTTTTGTGTAGTCAATTAATATCAATTCAAGGGTTGGGCGCTGTCTAGCGGCAAATCGGGGGACCTATCGGTGCGAACCATTGGTTATCCGATAGTTGGCGTTTGCCGCCAGTATACCCGCCACGGTGAGTAAGCCGCAGCGCGTTTGTTAAAAAGGGGGAAACATACAAAGGGGCGTTAGCTGCGGTGTACGCGCTGCAATTTTCCTAATGCGCTATCATCCGGTCAGCGGCCAGAAAAACGGCAAAACAAAAACAATGATCAGTAAAACGACCAGGGTCAGCAGACCGCCGACTTTGATATAATCCAAAAAACGATAGCCCCCCGGCCCCATCACCAGGATGTTGGCCGGGTGCGATATGGGGGTCATAAAACTGGCCGAAGCGGCCATGGCCACCCCCATGAGCAGGGCATGCGGCGACAGGCCCAATGTGGCGGCGGTATTTAAAACGATGGGCGCCATTAAAACCACCAGGGCGGCCGTGGGCACAAAACAGGTGGCTGCAAAGGTGAGGCTCACCAGGCCGAACATCACCGCCGTGGGCCCGAAAGGACCCACCAGTGCGACTACCCCTTCGGCGATCATCCGGGCAGCGCCGGTCTGATCCAGGGCCGTGCCCAGCGGCAGCATACCGGCGATCAGAAAAACAGCCTTCCATTCAATCTGCCGATAGGCTTCTTCCATGGTCAGACAACCGCACATAACCATCACAGCAGCCCCGACCACGGCAGCAATGTAAATGGGCACCCAGCCCATAATCACCGGAAACAGCACCGCGGCCATGATCAAAATCGAGATGTTCATCTTTTCCTGACGCACTTCCCGTTGCGCCATTTCCGTCAGGACCACAAAATCCGGCTCGCGGCCCAGCAGCTGGAGTTTATTGCGCGGGCCCAGCAGTAGGATGGCATCTCCGAAGCGCAGGTCCATATCCCGCAAATCCGACCGAAAAGCCTTTCCACCACGCCATATGGCCAGTACATTTAAACCGTATTTTTCGCGGAAGTTTAGCTGGCGCAGGGTTTTGCCCACCAGCGTCGTCTGGGGGGATAGGATGAC
Organism: Desulfobacterales bacterium; assembly: GCA_030066985.1. Taxonomy (NCBI): domain Bacteria; kingdom Pseudomonadati; phylum Thermodesulfobacteriota; class Desulfobacteria; order Desulfobacterales; species Desulfobacterales bacterium. The sequence continues at coordinate 223,683 of JASJAN010000002.1, read as the reverse complement.
CTCAACCACGCCCACATTGTCTGTTACCAATGACTGGATATCCGGACGGGTGCGTCTTTCAATTTGTAGCTTTTCAAGGTCACCCAACTCTTTAAAATCCCGCAGACGCCCTTCGACCGCCAGCCGATCACCAGCCTGCAGGATTTCGTGAGGCTCGGGCATCACGATGGGATCATTGCCCCGCATGATACCCAAAACTCGGCTGCCGAGCGCATCTCCCAAACGGCTCTGTTTAAGTGTTTTTCCGGCCAGCGGTGAATCCGGCGGCACCCGCATGACCATCAGGCGCTCATGCAGGTGAAAGACATCGATCAGTTCCTGCCGGGGGACAAAACGAAATTGATCGAAACCGGATTTTTTCCCGAGCTGCTCCAGGCGCTCCTGTTGCCCTGCCACCAGCAGTCGATCATTCGGCAGCAGAGGTTCATCCGACAGATGGGTGCGTTTGGTGCTGCCGTTACGGTGTATGGCCAGCACATTGGCGCCGAATTGATCGCGAAAACCCAAAACATTTAGGGTCTTGCCGATGTACTGGGAAGCGGGCGGCAGGTGCACTTCACCGATTTTGATCTCATCTGAATAGGGCTCGGTAACATCGATTTTTTTATCTTCCACAATTAACTGCTGCCAGTTTTTCATGTCATCTAAATTTTCAATACGGCCTTCAACGGTCAACAGGTCATCGGCCTGTAAAACATCAGTGGGGCCGGGGGCCAAAACAGTGCGCTCCTTGCGGGTAATACCAATCACATTCCAGCCCAAAACAGATCCCATACGGCTGTCAGCCAGGGTCTTGTTGATCAGATTTGAGTCCGCTGGAATTCGTACTTTAAACAATTGCTCTCCTGAATCGTCATCGGACCCCCAGTCCACCGTATTGGTGCGGGATGATTCCTTGGCCACATCGCGTTGCGGCAGAAGGTAACGGCCGATAAAGGTCATTACCGCAATGCCGCCAAACATAATCACCAGGCCGATAGGCGTAAAATCAAAGAATGAGTAAGGCTCAAGCCCTGCATCCTGCAGGGCATTGGTGACCAGGATGTTGGGGGGCGTGCCGATCTGGGTGGTGAGACCGCCGAGCAGCGAACCATATGCCAGGGGCATCAACAACCGGGAGGGCGCGCTGCCGGTGTGGCGGGCGATATCCATGACCACCGGCAGCATCAGGGCGGCCACCGCCACATTGTTCATAATGGCCGACATCACACCGGCGGTGATCATGATGACGATAACCATAATTGTTTGACTGTTGCCCGCCAGGCGCAGCACAAATCGACCGATGACATTGGCAACGCCGGTTCGGGTTAAACCGCCGCTTAGAATGAAAACCGCCCACACGGTAACAACCGCCGGGTTGCTAAATCCGGCCAGCGCTTCAACCGGGCTAACCAGACCGGTTAAGGCCACAGCCCCCAGCGCCAGCAGGGCGGTGACCTCCATCGGGAGCCATTCGCTGATCAAAAATACGATCGCTACGGCCAGGATCGACAATACCAGCACAATTTCCGGCGTCACGAGCCAAATCCTTCCTTAGAGTGAAATGCCATCGGGTGCCGTCAGCACCCTTCCATCAGATTGAATCTATTGGGAATCTTAAGCATCAAAGTCGCCTCAGGCAAGCTATTTCGATAATACACCTTAACTCAAAAATACAATGAAACGGAGGTTTTGAGTCTTTTAGCATTATATTTCGCCAAAAACCTGACGATGCGCAGCAGCCTTAGGGTTCGGAATTTGACGGATTTTCACATTATATGGCAATGCAGCGAGCTAGGCCATTGGCGATGTCAAACGAAACGATTCGGGAGATCGGGCGCGCTGGATATCCGCCCACTGCTGGCGGTTTGCATGGCTAAGCCACTTAGCGCGTTCTCACTCTCAGCAAGATAAATGCTATCCAGACCCTTTTGGCCGATTGAATCACTTCTGATGCGGCGGGCGGTTGAAATGGCATATGATTTGCATTTTTAAATTCGTGCTTATCATATACCTCTGGCATTTTGGCAGAATCCAGTTCTTTGCAGCATAGTCCGGCTGCCGAAAGATGGAATCTGTATAAATGTCTAAAAATTACACCAGATAGTGCTGATATATATGTCGGAGAACAATGTTTTGGGAGATAGTGTGATGTTTGCAGATATTATAAACGGCGTTGGCAATGTGTGTTTTGGACTTCTGGCAGGTATGGGACTGGTGGCCCTGTATAAGTTAAATGCCCGACAGATCAAGAAACATCAGAATTCAATGGAGTATTATTTGTATAAAATCTCGCGCGTGACAGGACACAGCGAATACGATGTTTTCTGCAAATCTGCCGAAGACTGGCCGGTGGCCAGCGTGCCCAAGGCGAAAATAGAAGCCGATTTCAAGGATTATTTAGACCGTTCGGTGATTCCGCCTTACGTGAACCATTTTGTCAGGGAAAACAAACACCATATCGACAAGCTGCATATGCCTCGCTTTTAAGCAGCGTATTTATGGCCTCATTTGGCAATTGAGACAGGTCACCTGTACCCAGTTATTCTCGTGGACCGTTGTCACTCACCCTGTGAAATCCCCCACCCTTTGGTATAATCATCCGTTTATGGCCCGATTCGTTTTCACCCCAAGGCGTTGATGGTTCATATCAAAAGCAAATACAATAGGTTGCCAGCCACTGGGTACATCGGTGGTCGCCAAGGATCCTATTGATCTCGGATGACCAGCTTAATTTCATCTGAATTGGCCTTCAGCTCCGGTGCATACATGGCATATGCCCTAGTGGGCAACGCACTGAATTTACCAGGGATCTCCGCCCGCAGCCGATAGCTGACGCTGTGCCTGCCGCGTGCCAGTCGGCGCACAAAAAAGGCCACCTTCTGATCGCGAAATTCCACATAGGCGCCCATTTCATTTCCGGTATAGCCGCTGCGCACCTCAACGGGTTCAAAGCCGGCGGCCTTCATGTCCTCAAAGACCAGGTATTCATAATCGTTTTTGCTGTCAATGAGCAGCTCAACTTCAACCAGCTCGCCGCTTTGCAAGACGGCCTTATTTTTAAGCGGCTGACGTTCGTATTTTTCCACCCGGCGGTCAATTACCTGCCCGCGCGAGCCGACATCTTTAATTTTTTTGTCGATTTCTGTTAGGCGAAACACTCGGCGCTCAACTTTGATCTCCAGACCTTCTTTGGTGATAAAGTCTTCCAGGGAAAAATAATCCAGATAGGCATTAAAATAGATCGGACCCCGGCCTGATTTTTTCAATGTCAAAGACTGGGTGCCACCCGGAATCTGTTTGCCTTCCAGCACCCATTTGTTGTCAAAGGTAAACAGGTTCTGGGCATTGATCCGGACGGTTTTTACTTTTTGGTCGTTAAAAAAGAGGTCCAGGGTTAGATCCGGTGCAGCCTCACCGCTGGCGGCCAGATAATCGGCAAACGCTTCCACGATCACGGCCGTATCCCGGGTACTGTTCCAATAGGTAGCATGTTTGCGATTGTTGAGCAGATATTTGACCAGGCCGGGCGCTTTCTTACCGGCCGGATCGGTGCGCGCCAACAGCTTCAGATAATAGGCGTGGGCCTCGTATTCGGAGCCGTACCAGTACCACCAGTAATGGTGGTTGGGAAGGTCCAGGTAAGCCGTTTGATTCTCGTCATCAATGACCAGAAACTGCTCGATATTTTTAATGACCATGGCCAGCTTTTCATGATCCTCGACGGTGACCAGCGCCAGAGCGTACATGGCTTTGGCATATACCGCCAACCGTTTGCGATCACGATACAGGTACGCACGCATCGTTTGATTTTCGGCCGCTGCATCGGTCAATACCATGTAGACAAAAGCATCCAGGTTGTCGGCCTGGGATTTTCCTTTCTTGCGGGTGCGGTCCCAAAGCCGCAGGCGCTCGATTTCTTTGGCCTGATAGTCTTTGAGCCACTGAATGCCCCGATCGATAACCGTGTCGGAGATGGTCACCCCGTTTTGTCGGGCGATCTGCAGCCCATGAACGACCAGGGCGGTGGTGTGGGGATAGGACCGCTCACCGTAACCGCTAAACCAACCCCAGCCGCCGTCGGAAAGCTGCATGGCGATCAGGCGCCTGACCCCGGCAGTGATCATGGCGGCCACTTCATCCGCGTCAAACACCGGGTTGTGGTCATAGCGTTGCCACTGCGCGGCCCGCCGGGTGTCGTCACCGATTTCCTGGGCATTTAAATTGGTGCGTTTGTTTTGAATATCGGCCAGATCAACCCCCATGCGTTTTAAGGTTTGCTGGGTGATCACCGTCGGTAAAAAGCGGTTTAAGGTTTGTTCGGTGCAGCCGTAAGGATAACTGACCAGATACGGCAGGGCATCCACCATAGCGCCGGCCAGAGTAGGTGAATAGCGCAGCTCCAGGCGGGATTGGTCCACCCGCCGGGCGGCGGGCACCTTAAACAGAATCCGGGCCTGGGTCTGATCGTTGCGGATGACGCCACTTTTGGGCACCTGCTTGACCATGCCGTGGACGTAGACTGGAAAGCGCATCTGCATGGCATCGGATTCTTCATCGGTGAGCGCCTGCATGCTCACCACGGCCTCACCTTCTTTGATGACTTTAACACGCCAGTCTACGCGTGTTTCGCCGTTGGCGTCGACAAAGACCGATTGGGTTTGTTGCTGGCCTTTGATCAAGACCAGGCAACCGCTGTCCAGTTCCAGTGAAACCTTAGCAAATTTGCGCCGTTTTAGATAATTGTGAACGTTGGCCGACAGCACGACCTCATCGGTTTCCACAAAAAACCGGGGGGCCTGCAGGCGCACAATCAAATCCTTGCGGGTCACCAACCTGGCTTCCCCCTGGCCGACCTGGGTGCCGTGCCCCATGGCCCATACTTTGGCCTGCCAGCCGGTCAGGTTTTCAGGCATTTTAAAGGCAACCGCTGCCATCCCCTGGGCATCGGTGGTGATGTTGGCTGACCAGAAAGCCGTATCGGCAAATTGGGTGCGCACCTCGGGTTGGGCCAGGTCTTCGGGTGCTGCAGCCTGACCCTCCTTGTCGGCGAACCGGTCGGCCGCATGCATTTTAGAATGTAAAACGGGTGCGGCTTCACCGGCCTCGGCCGGCGCCGGGGCTCTGGCAACTCCTGCCTCAAGGGTCGCCTGGGAGCGGGCTTTTTTATGTTCGTCCCGTGTTCCCTTTCCAGGCGTAACGGGCTGCATGAGATTTCCGAAGACGCCGATGGGCCTCATGGGGGTTTCATCTTTTTTAAGCAGGTTGGCAAACCAGCGAGTGAGATTGGATTCTCGATAGGATTGATGCTGACGCCGCCATTTCCAGAAAAATGAGCGAATCTCGGGTACATTGGAGCCGCCGGAAATATATTCGACGGCGCGGTCATAAACACTGATGACCGCTGAGCCCTGAAAGGGCTCACCATTATAATCGGTTAGCTGAACCTTGAGTTTAGCGGTTTGGCCGGGCCGATAATCTTGATGGGCAGGTGCCACGCTGACGCTCAGTACCCTCTTTTCGGGAGGCACCACAATTTCACGGATCTCGGTGTGCACCTTGCCGCCATATACCGTAAACGCCTCTACAAAAAAATTGGGCATATCCTTTTTTGAAATCTGTATCGTTTCCCGGGCGCTCTTACCAACGGGTGTGATGACTCTGGGCGCTAAATAGATGCCGTTTACCGGGCGCACAAACAATACCACCGTAGCACCTTTTTGATCCGTATTGATCTGCAGCCGGACCGTGTCTCCGGGCGCATATTCGGCTTTGTCGGCGATGAGTTCGATCTTGGCAAATCGGTAGCCGGCACCGTCATCGCCCGCACCGCGCACCGTAAAAATGTAGCCCCCTTCGATGGCATGCCCTTTGGCATCGCGAACGCTATAGGACAACCGGTATTGACCGGAACGGGAAGCCTGAATCTGCATGCCGGCTTCGCCCTGCTCGTCGGTGTTCAAATCCCAGCTAGCCACTTCGTCTTCCCGGGGTTGATCGTTTGGGTAGGTAATGCGCAGCAGCTTGAGCCGTCCCTTTCCGCTAACCGGGCTCTGGCTGAGGGTCTGGGCTTTGAAACTGGCCCGGATCGTATCGCCGACTTGGTAGTGGCCGCGATCCAACCAGGCATATACCTTAAACGGTTTGCGGGCCACCAGCACCTGGCCCTGTCCGACGATCGTTCGCCGCGACTGATCCCGTACCTCGGCTTTGATGGTATAGCGTTGGTCGCTGTCGCCGTGGATCAGTTTTGCCAGGGCAGTATCGATGGGAATACGGACCGTGCCGTCGGGGCCGATGTCAACTTCACCATCGGCAACGATTTCCGGCGGCTGTTGGGGCCAGTGCGGCCACCAGCTCCAGATCGGCCTGAGGCAGCCCCATTCCTGCCAGCCCGGGTACCAGGGGTAGTCATAGGCATACCACCAGTAACCGGGTCCATAAAACCAGTCCCAGTAAAATTGCGGATACCAGCGGCTGTCGTGCACGGTTCGCAAGACTTTGTATTTGACCCTGGCTTCGGTGACTGCAGAGCCGAAGTAATAAGCGGCTTTGATGGTCGCGGTGATTTTTTCGCCCAGCATGATCGGTTCTGTGGGGGCTTCCACACGGACCTCAAATTCAGGTTTTTTGTATTCTTCCACCCGAAAGGTCTGCCCGCCATAGGCGCTGCTGCGCCCGTGGGAGATGCGATAAACACCCAATGGGGCTTCAGGCGGTATGTTAAATTCTCCCGCGATGCCCCCATAGGCGTCGGCTGTCAGGCGTTGCGAATAGATTTGTTCGCTTTTGGGATTATGAATACGAACCGTAAAGTGCTGGCCGGCAAAGCTGGACGTATCCTCCTTGTCATAGCGGGCGTGCCGCACCCAGGCTTTGAACTTTACCGTTTGGGCCGGTCGATACACCGGGCGGTCGGTCATGATCAGGGTTTTGGTCTGGTTGTATCCACTATCATAATAATTTGGATACCAGACATTTGAAAAACCCAAAAAGGCCAGGCGGCCCTGCCGCGTGGTTGCAGTTGCCAGCCAGTTCATATTTTGAGCCATTTGGTCCGGCTCGACAATGACCAGACCGTTGGCGTCGGTAACCTTGTTTAACTCCCGGTGAATGACCCGGTAGCGATTGGTTCCTTTAATCGAACGGGTGCGGTAGCCGAAAAATTCAAGGTCAACACCGGCCAGGGCTTTGCCGCTGACTGCGTCGGCGACATAATACAGCATCTGCTGCTTGAGCGGCTTTTTAACGATAACCGTATCGCTTACCCAGATGATGATGCGGGCAATATTGCCGCTTTGCATCCGGGCGGTTACCAGATAGGCACCGGCCTTTTTAAGGGCATCGGGAAATTCAACGCTGACGTGCCGGTCCCAGTGACGCACGTCAGGCTCCAGGGCCAGTTTCCAGGTTGCCACATGCTGACCGACATAGCGGGTCTGGTTTGCATTGACGATGCGCCAGCCAATGTTGTTGAGATTGATGCGTTGCCAGTCCAGTCGCCGTTTTTCAGAGCGGATATAGGCCTTTACATCTTCAAGTAGCCGCTTGACCCGGATACGCTGGGCGCTGAATGTCACCATGCGGCCGTTGCGATAGCGATAATCAACCCGGGGGGTTGTGCCGGCAGGCTGTGTACTGCTGGATTCAAACATACCCCAGTTTTGGGTGATTTGATCAATTCGCTTTTGGGCAGCGGAGCGGTTGTATGTTTTGTACCGTTGCCAGTAGTGTCCGGCGCGATCGTATTGCCTCCGGTTTTCATGGATTTGAGCCAGCGCCCGGGCGGCATTTGCGGCCTGGCTGCTGTTGTGACCATCAAGGATCTGCTTATACAACTGAATGAAATTAAAACCTGCGGGCAGATCAAAGCGGCGGACGCCGACCGCCAGTCTGGCGATGGTTTCTTGATCGTTTAAAGTGTGCACGGCATATGCGCCGCTTTCATCTTTCTGCTTCGTTTCCTTATTAAAGGGGCGCCCGCGGCCGTAGAGAATACCGACATTTGCCAGGGTTTGAACACCAAATTGCTGGTGTAAAAAAGTGGCCCAGGTGTTGTCGACACTGGCTTTGAGCGTCGGATCCAGTGCCACCGCTCTGGACAGCAACCAGCGCCAGCGCTCTCCATCAGAGACCGCGGATGTGAAATTTTTTGGAATGTGATGATAAATCGGCTGACCCTCAGCATCCACCGGGGCGAATACGGTGCGCCGGCCATAGGCAGGTCCGTAACCGGGCGCATAGTCCGGCAGGCGGTTCAGATCGGTTAAATACTGCAGGCGCCAGGACTGGTTGGTTCCGCGCTGCTGCTGAACGATCTGGGCAAATGCCATGTAAAACTGGGCCACTTCCGTTTTTTGCGGATCTGATTCAGCCGGCGCCATGGCCAGCTGCAGAAGCTGCATGGCGCGCACCCGGTCGCGGGCAACGGCGTTGATATATTTCCCACCGCCCCGATGATGACCCCGCCGAAATTCTCCGGCGATCATATAGCCCCAGTGGGTGTTGTGGCTGTAGCTGCGGGCTGCAGCCAGTAGCAAACGCCAATTGGCCGCATGTTGCTCAATGACCGCTTCACGGTATTCGTCCAGCTGGTTTAACTGTTTGAGCTGGCGTAGGCACTGCCAGGCCTGGTTAAAATCCGGCCCAACCATTTTGGGGTCAGCGTCGGTGTCCAGACTCAGTTGGCGATACAGCTCAAAGGCATCCCGCCAGTTGCCATCGGCATAAGCTTTTTGGGCCTGTTTGCGAATTTGAGGGTGGGCGATGTCTGCAGCCCCGACCGGTGCGGCGATCAGCAAAAGCAGCGCTATATAAAAAAAGATATGGATCCGTTTCATGGAATAAGCTCCCGGCTGTTTTGGTATGCATTGGATGTTGGTTTTTAAGCTCATGCTAAAATTTTATAAGCGACGGCTGCGGCAGTCAATATTAGGAGAGTATCTTTTACACAACTTTTACTTAAAGTGAGCGTTTTAAATTTTAAAAAATCTAATTAAAGTATAAGGAATTCTGTCTTTTTAATTTTTAAAATTTAAAACCCCTATGGGGCTTGTCGATCTTACTGCATCTACTGTGTTAGATGGCGTTCCGCATAGTAGACTATAGCGGAACACCATCTGCCTTGTAGCTGCAGCAACCTCAACAAGCGCTCACTTTAAGTATTACCTAAGCTGATCGTTTCAAAATAAAAATAGGAGGGATCTTTTTTTAAGGAATTCTATCATTTTAATATTTTTATTTTGAAACCCCAAGGGGCTTGTCGATCTTACTGCATCTGCAGTGTTAGATGCCATTCCGCATAGTAGACTATAGCGGAACGGCATCTGCCGTGTAGCTGCAGCAACCTCAACAAGCGCTCAGCTTAGGTTCCAAATTTGAGCGTTTCGAATTTATAATTTTATTTTCATTAACAAATACGAATTATTCTGGAATTTATTAATATAAAAACCGGTCTTAAAAATAGTAGATAACGTTCAAGGGCAAGGCGAAAACCGATTCAAAAGTGGAGCATACACGCTAGTATTCGAGCATTTTGAATCGGTTTTCAACACAGCCATTGGGCGTTAGATGCATTTTTAAGGCCGGTTTTAAATGTTGTTTTTGAGGAAGTGAATCATCTCTTGAAGTTTAACGCTGATAATCGGCCAGAGCTGCCAGGTCAGAAAACCAAGGGATAACAACAATAAGATGATTACCAGAATCATGGTTAAGCGGCGGACGCCGTTTTTTTGAGGCTTTACCTTAATTGGTGGCGGTGTGATTTCACCAGCTGATGCGGGATCTGAGTCAAAGGAAAAATCCGGTCGACTCTGGACAAGTGCCGGTTTTTCCGGAACCGGTTTTTCGGTAATGTGGGGGATAAATACGGCGGTCGCTCCACAATTTTGAAATGCCTCGATGAAGATGGCCGCTTTTTCCGCCTCAATATCACTGCTCAGCTCATAAGGCGGATTCCTGACCTTCTGGGTCAATTCGATGGCGGACGCCGTTTTTGCAAATTTTAACAGCAGCCGAACAACCTTTTCTTCAGCTTCTCCGGCCGGCACTGCTTTTAGAATCAGTTTTCCGCGCTCGGTGGTGTCCATGATGAAAAAGCCTTTCTTGCTGCTGGGTTTGTTATGCCAGATGTCGTTCTTTTTTATTATAGCTTCTTTTATCAAAGAAAGTCAAACCCTTACAAGATCAGGCGGGGGTTGAAAAAATCAACCCCCGCCTGGCTTTTGTTTCATTTAAGATCTTGATTCAGCGGCTCATTATTGACAAAAGGCGGTTTCATTTGCCGGGTCATTGGGCGCTTAATTCGTGCTCCGGCTAAACTCGTTCATCGGGTATGTTGTCAGATTCATCAATGGCTGGCTCACCGGTCAACACCTCAGGGTTTTGCACCCCGAAATATTTAAATATTGTCGATGCAATTGCAAAAGGCTCGCACTGGTAGCTGTCATCGGTCGGTGAAGTAAATTGCCGATTTTGAAAAGCCGTTCCAATACGTTGGGTTTTGCCAACCAGTTTTCCCAGGGCGCGACCGGGAATGTCAGCGCCTCCGAAGGTATACAGGTTCTGGTTGTTGCCGTGGTCCCACCCCTGGGAGTCGTTCACATTCACATTTCGGCCAAAGTCTCCGAATACATTGATGACGATGTTGTTGGCTTCCATTAGTGCCAGATGCCGGGAAGCCACTTGCAGGGCCCCCATCAGTAGCTGAATGCGGTTTGGATAGCGGCTTAGCGATTCGGAATGATCATCCCAGCCACCCAGACCCCCGCTGCCCAGGCTGATAAAAACACTTTCCGGGTTCTTGATCGCCAGGCTGACAGCTGCCAGCAGCCGGTTGCCGAAATTGGTGTTGGGGTATTGAAGTTTTTGGCCGGTGGACGGATCCACGGGCAGGTCTTCAATGATTTTTGCACTGTTAAAGCTGCTTTCAATAAAATCTGAGAGCTCGGCCCGTTTGATAAATGCGCTGTTGACTTTGTCAAATTGCGGGAACAGGTTCGACTCACTTTGGGCCAGATCCTCCAGTTTTTGATCATTGGCGGCGTTTAAAAAATTATTGTCAGAACGTGCATAGGGGTTGTTGAAATTGGCATCCAGGGACAAGGGCTTTAAGGTCTGGGGTATATCCAGATCTCCGGAACTGAAAACCCGCGAATCGCCCTCAAAACTGACAAATGGCAGCCGGAGCTCATCAACCGCCTTGCCGAAAGGATTAAAGCGCTCGAGAACTGCCGCCAGGGTGGTGGCAATACCGGGGTTGGACAAATCCAGGTTGCCCAGCAGATTCTGGGCGATACATCGGCCGTGGCCTTTGTTATCGTCTTTAATTCGGTTGATGGTGCGATACAGCGACATTTCACCGCTGGCTAGCAACTGCTCCATAATATCGCCACCGGCGCTGCCCCAGAGGTTATTGGCAGTAATATCGTTGTTAGCGATATTCGGATTCAGGCTGGACGGATAAGGATTTTGCGAATTGGTGGCAATTTCTTCGATGTTGGTCAAATTGCCGGCCAGTTCCGAAGGCCCACCGTATAAAAATATATGAATAATTTGGGGGACCATCGCCGGTGCATTATAATTGAGCGTATCGGGAAGGGCTGCCTGGGCTTCATGCCTACAGACCAGCGGCGGTATTGCCAAGGAAAGGCCTCCGATGGTGGCGACTTTTAAAAATTGCCTTCTGGAAATCATTAGGACACCTCCTTTTCAAACGGCCGGGTGTGATAGAGCTCTGATAGTCGGGATATATAATCCAGGATAATCATGGCCTGCTGCCTTCGGCGATCGTTACGGTTAAAGCCCTGATCTGCGATGATGGACTTAAGCTCGTCGAGTTCTTGCTGGCGTGCATTGCGCGATAAAAGGGCCAAAAATAAATAATGATAAAAGTCGTCCTGCAGCAGATCCACCTCGATAAACGAGTCCTGCCAGCCGCCGTCTCGGTCATTGTCAGGGTTGCCTTTGCGGTCGATCAGCAGTCTTTCCCGAACCGCTTGATGATAAAAGGCAAAGCTGAGTGTATCTAAAGGTACCCGGGCCCGGCGGCCCAGTTTATAGGTCAGGGCGGACTGATTCATGTTGTTGAGACTGGGAAAACTGGTATTACTGGTCTGCCGGTTGATGTACCGAAAAAAGCTTTCATTGGCGTACCAGTCCATCTTTTCAGCCAGACCGAGGAAAATTTCTTCGAAGGACTTCGGTCGTTCAACATTCATTAGAAATTCTTTTGAAAAGAGGATGTCTTTGAAAATATCATTAAATGTGACGGGATTACCGTCGATGATATCTTCGACTATTCTGGCCTTGTCTTCCGGCATATATCCGTAAAAGAAAACGTCTACCAGCGCTGCTGCCACGGTGGGGATCAAATCTGCATGACCGGCTACGGCCTGGTAAAACTGAGTGCAGTCGACAACGGTGGTATCCAGGATTTGAACCGGTTCCGTATTTACTTCAGGGCCAATGACCAGCAGATATTCATCGTCTTCTTCTTCCAGTGACCAGTTCTTGCAAGCCATGGCAGCCAGCGGCACCTCGGCATCGTTAAAGCGCTTTAAAAATATTTCCATCATTTCCCGGGTATTGTCTTCCGGCGAGCGAAAACGGCGCCAGTTTTCCTGGGATATCATATGGTCATATACAATCTTGCGAATCGAGTTGTCCTGTCGAATTCCAGCCAGCACACGCTCAAAGACGCGCCGCGCATCCTCATAGGCAACGGTATCCAGCTCAACCGCCGGAGAAAACAGGATGGTGTTGGTTAATTGATAGGCCATCCACAACTCAAAATAATTTTTGCTCAAAGGGGTTTCATAAAGCAAGGCCAGTTGATATTGAATCGGTTCCTGCTTGTCGTCGAATTCATATTTTTCGTTGATCAGATTGCGAATCTGGCTTTCATTGATTGGTTTGGAAAGGTCCTTTTCAATTTTGGACACATAATTTTCTTCCGTTTCAAGCGCCAGGGCCGACACACCGTTGCCCATATCGAAAAATTCGTCCGGGGCCACGCCTTTAAATAGAGCGCCCAAGGCTTTGTTGGAGACCCCCAATTTGTCTTCTTCGCTCAGCGCATTGTAATCCTGATCTGCAAAACTTTGCAGGCCGATTTCTTCTTGCGAATCACTGCCGAGGCCGTCGGAATCGCCCGATCCGCTGCCGCCACCACCGCTGCATGCAGCCATCAATATCATTAGGATGAGAATTATTGGTAAACGCGTGTTGATCATAGCCACCTCCTTTTTGGTAACACCCAACCTGCCGTTGCACCCGAATCTCCTTTTTAAGATCTTCGCGTGAAGCGCGAACGGGATACCACGCGATGGCAGGTGTTGATCGCTTTTTATTGCTGCCGTTAGGTTGAATGACCTTCACCGGTTCGGGAGATCCGATAAAGTTTCCTAGTAGATCTGTGTTCTGCTGGACAAAAAGAATATGCAGATCATGCGGCTTGAGGTGGGGGCTTCCCTTATTTAGGCCTTGCAGACAACGTATTGGGGAGCTAGTCAAAGCAAAAGGCATACCACAAATGAGGACAATCAATAATACTCATAAATTCGGCTGTTTAATTTTTTATCACATTTTCTTGACTGCAAACCAGATTCTGAAGATTATACTTAACCATACAGTTGCAGTATCTTTACGTGAACAGGGTGTTGATGTAAATTCGCGGCAGGCGCTTGTTTGTAGGCAGGCCTCTGATATTCATTTGACCGCCGTATGATTCTTTGATAAAGTAAAATTACTCACCTTCTCTTTCCACAAACCGAAAAACGCCGTTAATTGTGCTTGTTATAGTGGATTCATTTTTTCCTGGAAATTTAACCGAAGGGAATCAAGGTAATGAATACTACAAGTACGTGGTCTAGAGTTTTTTCTATTTTTGCCCGTCTGATCCACACCGCTTTCAAATCAGCCATCTTATGCGTTTGTTTGGTCTGCGTTGGTTGTGCCACCGTCAGCTATAAAGCAAACCCGGAGTCACCAGAGTTGCCGCCCAATGCGCGGGTTCTTTTGATGCCCCTCGATGTGCAGCTGTTTGAACTCACCGCTGGCGGTCTTCAGGAGCCCAAAGCAGATTGGACGGCGGCGGCCGAAATCCACATGCACACAGCACTGAAAAAGGTATTGGCGGACAAAAAAGATACCGTGCTGCTCTACGAACCCCCACAGGATGATCCGGAAAAAAAACGCCTTAATCAACAGCTGCTGAAACTGCATGAGGTGGTCGGGGGAACCATTTTGGTGCATACCTATTTTGCGGGCTTCAACCTTCCGACCAAAAAGGACAATTTCGATTGGAGTCTGGGCAGCGGCGTCCAGCGCATTAACGAAAGATACGACGCCGACTGCGCGCTGTTCATATTTGTAAGGGACAGCTATGCCAGTGCCGGCCGAAAAGCGGTGATGGTACTGGGGGCATTGGCCGGTATTGGGGTGACCGGCGGCGCTCAGAGCGGTTTTGCCTCCCTTGTTGATCTTGAAACCGGAAATGTCCTGTGGTTTGGCCGATTATTCAGAACTACGGGTGATTTGCGAACAGAAGAGCCGGCCCACGAAGCGGTAATGCAGCTTTTATCCGAGATACCGTTATGACCAATAAGTTTTTAAACCTCTGGATTCTGGCGGTTTGCTTGATCTGTCTGTCCTGTGCCACCACTTCGGTGCCGAAGATCAAACCCGGTGAAACACCGGCTCCGGAAACCGATGAGGGCGGTCTATGGATGATGATGGATCGCATGGAAGAAAATTTAAAGACATCCGGCCGCATCGAAACCGACCCTGCGCTCAACGCTTATGTGCACCGCATTATTTGCAAACTCGAGCCCGATTTTTGTGACGACCTGCGCTTTTATATTGTCAAAACACCCCATTTTAACGCCATGATGGCCCCCAACGGCTACATGGAAATCTGGACCGGTCTGATGCTGAGAGCCCAGAACGAAGCCCAGCTGGCCTATGTGGTGGGTCATGAAATCGGCCACTACCAGGAGCGCCATTCACTGGAGCGCTGGCGAGCTGTGCGCAATACCACCACCGCTCTGGCTTTTGTGCGGATTGCGGCTTCAGCCGCCGGTGCAGGGTATGCCGGCGACATAGCCTCTTTCGCAGCCCTTTTTGGCCTTCTGGCTTACAGTCGGGATCAGGAGCGCGAATCCGACGACATCGGTATTGATCTTATGGCGGATGCCGGCTATGACGTCCATGAAGCGCCCAAAATATGGCAGGCATTAATCGAAGAACATGATGCCGCCGAACACCCCGAGCAATTCATTCTTTTTTCCACCCACCCCACTTCCTCCGAAAGGGTGGAGACCCTGCAAAAAATGGCCGACGTGCTGGAATCCCATGGCATCTACGGGCAATCTTTTCAAAGTGAGTATTTAGCTGCCATCCGCCCCTTTCGGGGCCAATGGTTAAAAAATGAATTGCGCAAACGGGATTATGCCGCCAGTGAGGTGGTGCTCAAGCATTTGCTCATCGCCGCCGACAATGCCGGAGAGTTGTATTTTTATCAGGGTGAACTCTATCGCATGCGGGCCCAGGAAGGCGACCTCGAAAAGGCCATTGCCAGCTATCAAAAGGCCTTAAATTATGACCATTACCCGCCCGTCGTCCTGCGGTCTCTCGGATTGCTGTTCTGGAAGACCCAAAAAATCGAGGATGCTAAAGAATCATTTAACAATTATCTGGTGGTAGATCCGGCTGCGCCCGATGCTGAAATGGTCAAATCCTATTTAAAGGAGCTTGAATCAAATGAGTAACAACAAACGCCTTATCCTGTTGGCAATGGTCTTACTTTTAAGCGCCTGTGCGCATTACACCCGGGTGGAGCCGGCCAAAAGAGACATGGCCGGTGGCAGTTATCATGTTGAGCCGCAAATTACCTGGAATCGGGCTACCCAGGGTAAGGTTGAAATCTGGACGGTCGACGGCCCTGCCCTGGCAGCCGTTCATTTTTTCAATGGCATCGCTGATGGGGAAAACCTGTACCCTTACTACGGAAAAGCGATACGCAAAGCAAAATTACCCAAATTTCAAGACGATATGACGGCCAATGAGGTGCAGGAGTTTGTGGTTGACAGCATGATGGCGCCCTATCCCCAATCACTGGTGGGGCCCAATATGATCGGCACCAATGTGCAGTCGTTTAATTTGAGACCCTTTACCTTTGGCAGCCAAAACGGATTTCGTTTCCAGCTTACTTTTCTATCCAAGCAAGGCCTTGAATATGAGGGGTTTGCCGTCGGGACGGTTAAAGACCAGCGGTTGTATTTAATCTGCTATTCGGGCGCACGCGAATATTATTACCCCAAATATAAAAATACTGCCGAGCAGATCATCGCATCCATTCAAATGCCTTGAAAACGCTTTCAGGCTAAATCAAAAACAAAGGCGTCCGTTTGAATCCGGGCGCCTTTTTCGTTCCAGTTTATCTGCTGGCGGTTAAAAATCGATGTTTTGCGGTGTTCTCGGAAAAGGGATCACGTCACGGATGTTACGGATGCCGGTGATCATCATTAGAAAGCGTTCAAAACCCAGGCCAAAGCCGCTGTGAGGCACGCTGCCATATCGGCGGGCATCCAGATACCACCACAGGGGGGCTTTGTCCATTTGCATTTCATCCATACGCGCTTCCAGCACTTCCAGACGCTCTTCACGCTGGCTGCCGCCGATGATTTCGCCGATGCGTGGCACCAGTACATCCATAGCGCCCACAGTCTCCCCATCGTCATTGACCCGCATATAAAAGGGTTTGATGGATTTGGGGTAGTCATAGACGATGACGGGCTTTTTAAAGTGTTTTTCAGTCAGAAAACGCTCATGTTCGGTCTGCAGATCATGGCCGAAGCCCACCGGGTATTCAAATTTTTTGGCGGATTGACTTAGGATATCCACCGCCTCGCGATAGGGCAGACGGATATAATCGGATTGGGCGATGTTTTCCAAAGTGGCCATCAGGGTTTTGTCTACCCAGCGGCCAAAAAGCTCAAGATCTTCAGCGCACGCGTCCATGGCGTAGGTGGTCAGCTCGCGAATGAGCTCCTCTCCCAGGTCCATGTTACCGTCCAGGTCACAGAAGGCCATCTCCGGCTCCACCATCCAGAACTCGGCGGCATGGCGGCGGGTGTTCGAATTTTCTGCTCTGAAGGTGGGTCCGAAAGTGTAGACATCTCCCAAGGCCAGGGCAAACATCTCGGCTGATAATTGGCCTGAAACCGTCAGATTGGCTTCCATACCGAAAAAATCCTGCTCATAATCGGTCTTACCTTTTTTTTGAGGCGGATTGTTCAGATCCAGGGTGGTCACCTGAAACAGCTCCCCGGCCCCCTCGCAGTCCGAGCCGGTCAGAATCGGCGAATGCAGATAACGAAAGCCACGGTCCCGAAAAAAGCTGTGAATACCGTAGGCCATTTCAGAGCGGATGCGAAAGGCTGCGCCATATTTATTGGTACGAGGCCTCAAGTGAGCGATGGTTCGTAAAAATTCGTCGGTATGCCGTTTTTTTTGCAGCTGGTAATCTTCCGGCGCCAGATGAATGATCTGTAAATCATCGGCCTGGATTTCCCAGCGCTGGCCGCCACCCTGGGAGGCGACCAGGCCGCCGCCGACGGCAATGGCTGAGCCGGTGGTCAGTTTTTTGATGTCCGCATAATTGGGCAATTTTTCATCGGCCACGACCTGAATGTTCTTTAAACTGGAGCCGTCATTGACTTCGATGAAGGAAAAACCCTTGGAATCACGCCGGGTGCGGACCCAGCCTTTGATCATCACCTGTTCCATGGGATCATCTGCTTGCATGAGTTTGAATATCTTGGTGCGTTCCATGAAAACTCCCTATAATCGGTTGAGCCCGTTGGGTCGGTTAAGGCGGGATGAGTTATCATTAGCAAAATCGTGCACTGCAATCCCTCCAATTCTCATTTATACCATTGTCATACTGAGTCGGCAAGATAGATCTACACTTGCTAGATGCTGTTGACGGTCGGCGGTTCGGTTGTGATCACTATCTGTGAAAGTTGATTAGATGTCGAGTATTCGATACTGGGTATTGAGGGATTTTTGCGTGCATCATTTTCTAAATTTGCTATCTGTCATCTGATGTCTGACCTCTGAAATGACCAATGAAAAAAGCTGGGCCGTCTTATCGACAACCCAGCTTCTTTGCCTCCTCAGGCAACCCGGCCATCCACCTCCGGCGGACCCGTGGCTTTCCGTCCCCTGATTACTCAAGGTTTGGCATTATCTTGAGAAATTTATGATCTTAACAACCGATTTTTACAAAGAGCAAACCACAATGACATTTACGATAAACCTAAGCGGTTCAAATGTCTTATCGGCGTTATACAGGTAAAACTTTAACTAAAATTATTCAGTTGGGTGCGCCTGCGCTTGGTTTTATGAGGATGCTTTACCGGTAAGGGCCGTAATGCGCTATTTTTCAATGATCAGGTTCTTTAATTCGTCGGTATCATCGGGTTTGATGGGAAAATGCGTTTTCAAAAGATCCCCGATTTTTTCGACCGCCGTGCAAATGGCTTCCGCCGGGCGGCTTTGCTTGATGCCATCGGTAATGATGGTGACAATATCGTCCCACTGGCCCTCATCAACTTTGGCATTGATGCCGCGGTCGGCCAATACCCAGACCCTATGTTCGAATACCGATATCAACACCAGTACACCGGTTTCGTCCCGGGTGCGATACAAATCCTGATCGAAAAATTGGGTTACGGCCGCTTCTTCAACCTCATCATCGATTTCCCGCTGAGATATAAAAAAGCGCTTGAGCCATGGCGTGCGCTTGATGACTTCATGAAAAAGGATGAAAAAAACGGTTAGAAATCCCAAAAACAGCCACATATTCTGAGCGCCGATCCACAACCACGACCCCGCCAGGGATGACCATATCAAAGCCAGCGGCAGCGCAAAGGTGGCCGCGCCGATCACATTGGCCAGCGGATATTGATAGCTGGACGATATGATCATCACCACAATTTCGCCGGCAGTTAATTTTTCCGCCGCTTTGACCGCATCCTCCACCCGGTTGCGCTCATTGTCTGTTAAGAAATGTTGGGCCAGGTCTTTCATTCGCGATTCCCCTGTATTCTAAACCCGAAATAATTAACCATATCAATCGGCTCTAAATTTATGGTTTGCAACTTGAACATACTATCAGATCATATTTCCTGCGTATGACCGCTACCAGCCACCGGAGGCGCCGCCGCCGCCAAAACCGCCCCCACCGCCACCAAAGCCGCCCGTTGAAAATCCGCCACCGCCCCCTCCGGACCACCACCCGCCGCTGTGGCGATGATGGTGATGCCCGTGGCCGAATATCAGCGGTGAACCCAGGAAGCTTAAAATCAGGCCGACCAGCAAACCGATGGGAATCGACAGCAGAAGCCAGACGGAACTGATGTTAAAGAACTGTGATGCCGCTATTGGCGCCAGGATGCCGCCGGCGGCAATGCCTAAAGGACGCCGCAACCGACCCAGCAAGCTGATGAAAAATAAAAAGGCGATCAAACCGGCAAAACCTCCAGACACCTTTTTTTGCCGTTGGCCCCTGCCGGTCGGCAATTTATCCGCAGCTTGATATTCACCCTTGACCACCTTGATCATGGCCTGGACACCGTCGATGACTCCCTGATCGAAATTACCGGCTTTAAACTGCGGCACAATCACGTTGCGAATGATGCGGCCGGCCATCAAATCGGTCATGGAGCCCTCCAGGCCGTACCCGACCTCGATGCGAATTTTGCGATCATTTCTGGCAATCAACAGCATTGCGCCGTTGTCGAGGCCTTTTTGACCAATTTTCCATTGATCCAACACTTTGATGGAATATTCTTCCAGGACTTCTCCGCCCAGCGAAGGGATGGTCAATACGACGATCTGGGTGGAATCGGTTTCTTCCAGGCGCGCCAGAACATCTTCCAACTGTTGCCGTGTGGCTGCTGAGAGCATGCCGGCGGTATCGTTTACCCGGCCTCTGAGCGCCGGGACCTCCAGCGCCAACAGGTTGGAGATCCTAACAAAACAGATCAATCCGCCCACGACCAGAAATGGGATAATCCAATGTCGTTTTTGCATTTTCATAACGTCGGCTTATCCAATACGGCTTGGCATTATTCGTTAAACTTGACTTCGGGCGCACGTGCGGCGCCTTCCTCGGCTTTGATGTATTCCTTGCGCTCCAGATTCAGCAGCAATTTGTTGGTCAGGCTGTTGGGAAATTTGCGAATCGAAAAATTAAATGTCTCCACATTCTGATTATAGCGCTGCCGGGCAACATTGATGCGGTTTTCGGTGCCCTCCAACTGGTTTTGCAGATCTTTAAAATTCTCGTTGGCCTTTAAATCCGGGTATCGTTCAACCACCACCATCAAGCGGGCCAGGGCCGAAGACAGCTCTCCTTGGGCGGCCTGCAGTTGCTGCATCGCGGCGGGATTGCTCAGATCTGAGGCCGAGACTTCCACAGATGTGGCCTTGGCGCGGGCATTGATCACGGCCTCCAATGTTTCTCTTTCATGGGCCGCATAGCCTTTGACTGTTTCGACCAGGTTCGGAATCAGATCCGCCCTGCGCTGCAAGTTGGACTCCACGCCACCCCAGGCACTGAAAACCGCTTCCTCATTTTGCTGCATGGTATTGTAACCACAGGCATAAAGAAACACCACCATCAGGACGACTATCATCATTCGCAACTTTAACCTTTGCATATTGACCTCCTTAAACGCATCCGCATTTACATCTTTTATCCATATTTCAAAATATCTTACTGCTCTGCTCTTTTTTCGCTTTTCCATTACTCCATCACTCCAATACGTCACCACGCCAGTATCTTTAGATTTTGTAGCGCCTATTTTTAAAATGAATAGAGCACCACAACGTTACATTCTAAGTGTTATATAATACCCCTGATCCCCCCTCTGAAGCAGGATCACCACCGATTGTTTCTGCCGATATTTGACAACGGCTTTTTTAAAGTCTTCTTTGTTTGAAATAGTCAAGTCATCAATTTGGCGAATGACATCACCGGGCCGCGCACCGATGCGGTCAAGATGGCTGCCATTGGCAATTTCTGAAATCACCACGCCTTCTCGCGTCAGGAGGCGATAATAATTGCGGTTTTGTCGATTGATATTTTCCACCCGGATGCCCATAGTACGAAAGGCCAGTTTTTCAGCTCGCTCCATGGGAAACACCCGGGTTTTGATCGATACGGTTTTGACTTTATTGTTGCGCCAAATTCGGGCCTTGAGCTTATCTCCGGCGGCATATGTTTTTTTTATCGACCAGTAATCCCGCGGCGAGGCAATTTTTTTTGAATCAATCCCCAAAATGATATCGCCTTCCTTAAGACCGGATTTGAGTGCCGGGCTCCCGGGCTCAACGGCTTTTACCACAACCCCTTTTTTATCGGGGACGTTCAAATACCCGGCCAGTTTGCGACTCAGGTTTTGAACGCGGATGCCGATCCAGGCCTGGATCACTTCGCCGAATTCAATCAGATCGGCGATGATCTTTTTGGCCTTGTTGATGGGGATCGCAAATCCAATGCCCTGGGCTTTGGCATAAATAGCGGTATTGATACCGATCAGATCACCTTCGATATTTAACAGCGGCCCACCGCTGTTGCCGGGATTGATGGAAGCGTCGATTTGAATGAAATCATGAAACACCATCTCTTCGCTGCGAACGCTACGGTTGAGGGCACTGATGACACCGGTGGTCACCGTGTGTGAAAAACCAAAGGGATTGCCGATGGCAATAACCGTTTCACCAATCATCAGATCATCACTGCTGCCCATTTCGATCGCCGGCAGACGATTGGGGGAGTCGATTTGCAAAACAGCCAGATCAGAGTCCGGGTCCGCGCCGATGATCTTGGCATCAAATTCGCGTTCATCCTCCAACACGATCTTTATTTTGCTTGCTTTTTCAATGACATGGGCGTTGGTGAGAATTAAGCCTCTTTTACCGTCGATGAGCACGCCGGAGCCCAGGCTGGCGCTTTGCTGCCGGCGTTCAAAGCGCGGGTCAAAGAAATCTTTGAAAAACTCCTCAAAAAACGGATCCATGCCGAATCCGGAGAAAGGATTGGGACGCTTGCGGACGGCATAGGAGGAGCTTATATTAACGACTGCCGGGCTGACTTTGCGCACGGCCCTTACGACTGGGCTTTCACGCTCGTTTTTTAGGCTCCAGCCAGGCTGTGGGGATACCAGAGAAAACAGAAAACAAAGCAAAACAAAAAGAAAGCAAACGATCTTGGTCTGATTGCGGTTCAAGTGGTTGGACATATATTTCCTTCCAATCCTGCAGTTCGCCTGTGTTTGACACTGCGTCCCCGTTTGGCAGCTAAAAGATAAACATCTTGCCATGAAAATAAAGACGACTTCTTCTTTTATTAGAGCAAATCTGGTACTATGAGCTAAAAATCAATATCAAGCAGTATTGCGGTCCTCAGAAAAAACAAAAAGAAGTGCCTAAAATGACTAAAGTGAGCTAAAATGACTAAAATTGAGGAATTCTATCGTTCATAAAAAAGAAGGAGCATAGCGACACCATCACTTTAGTCACGCCAAACTTTAGTTCACTTTAGTCACTTTTTTTTGATGGCTATTTATGCATGAATGCCAAAAACAAGTTAAAATAATGGCTGCTGTGTATCACCCTAAATTCTATGAGCACCAAGACCATCGAAGACATTCTGCCGCTGGTTGAAAAACCCAGCCGTTATCTGGGTGGAGAAATCAACCAGATCAAAAAAGATCCCGCTCGCGTCAAATTGCGTATTGCGCTGGCGTTTCCGGATCTATATGAAATCGGCACCTCCCATTTCGGAATGCAGATTCTGTATCATATCCTCAATAAGCGTGCGGATATTGCCGCCGAACGGGTATTTGCACCGGGAGTGGATATGGAAGGCCATTTGAGAGCCTCGGGACTGCGCTTATTTTCTCTGGAATCACGCCAGCCGCTGGATTGCTTTGACATTATCGGATTCAGCCTGCTTTACGAGCTGAACTACACCAATATTTTAACCATCTTGGAGCTGGCCGGCATCCCCTTTTACGCCAGCCAGCGCGACCACACCTATCCGATGATCGTCGCCGGCGGACCATGTACCTGCAACCCGGAGCCGGTGGCGGATTTTTTTGATGCCATGGTCATTGGTGACGGTGAAAACGTTACCCTGCAGCTGGCCGAAAGCTGGTTGGAGTGGAAAGAGAATGCGAAAAACGACAAAGAGGCGCTTTTAAAGCGCTGGTCTCAAATCGAAGGTGTCTATGTGCCTTCTTTTTTCACGCCCTATGATGATGACTGTGGTTTTCAAAAACTGGCGCCGCGCTATTCGGATTATACCCATGTCACCCGCACGCTGGTCGCCGATCTGGATCAGGTGCCTTTTCCGGAGACACCCATCATCCCTTTCGGCAAACCCATTCATGATCGCCTGCGGCTGGAGGTCGCCAGGGGCTGCACCCGCGGCTGTCGGTTCTGTCAGGCGGGCATGATCTACCGGCCGGTGCGGGAACGCTCACCGGACGCTTTGCTGGCCCTGTGCGATCAATCCGTCAGCAACACGGGTTATGAAGACATCTCTCTGTTG
Organism: Desulfobacterales bacterium; assembly: GCA_030066985.1. Taxonomy (NCBI): domain Bacteria; kingdom Pseudomonadati; phylum Thermodesulfobacteriota; class Desulfobacteria; order Desulfobacterales; species Desulfobacterales bacterium. The sequence goes on along the minus strand of JASJAN010000002.1, from coordinate 200,081 downwards.
TCCCTGAGCACCGGCGATTACGGCTGCATCGTGCCGTTGATGGAGCAATTGATGTCGCGTTACGCGCCCCAGAATGTAGCGGTGTCGCTACCCTCGTTGCGGGCCGGAACATTGACACCCGAGCTGATGAAACTGATCAAGACAGTGCGTAAAACCGGCTTTACAATTGCCCCTGAAGCCGGCAGCCAGCGACTGCGCGATGTAATCAATAAAAATATCAGTGACAGCGAGATTATCAAAACGGTTAAAGATGCATTCGATCTGGGCTGGCAGGCAATCAAATTGTACTTTATGATTGGGCTGCCCACCGAAACCGAGGTGGACCTGGCCGCTTTGGTGGCATTGGTTAAATCCCTGCGACACGCTAAAAATACCGCCGGACGTCGGGGCAAGATCAATGTCAGCGTGGCGACCTTTATTCCCAAACCGCATACCCCTTTTCAATGGGCCTCCCAGCTGTCACTCACCGAATCTGAAGAGCGCATCCATTGGCTGCAAGCTCAGCTGAAATTGCCCGGAATCAAATTCAAATGGCAGGCGCCAAAGGTCAGCTGGCTGGAAGGGGTCTGGGCCCGTGGCAATCGTAAATTGAGTCGTCTACTGGTCGCTGCATACCAAAAAGGCTGCCGCTTTGACGGCTGGAGCGATCAATTTCGCTATGATTTGTGGCAAGCGGCCTTTGCGGAGCAGGGTGTCGATCCGGAGTATTATACCCTACGCGAAAGAGACGTTTGCGAACCGCTGCCCTGGGATCATATTGACACCCAGGTGACCAAATCTTTTTTAGCCGCTGAATGGGAACAGGCGCGCAAAGGCGCCCATACAGCAGATTGCCGTGTAGATGATTGCAACCAATGCGGTGTCTGCGACTTTGAACACGTTGAGCCGTTAACCCACGACCGTTTTAAAAACCGTACCACCGGGGCGCAGCAACACGCGGCACCGAAACCGTCGACTTTCAAAAAACTCACCGTTTTTTATACCAAGCGGGATCAGGCGCGGTTCTTTGGACATCTTGAGCTGGTCAACATTTTCCAACGGGCCTTAAAACGGGCTGGAATAGCCGTTCGCTTTTCAGAGGGATTTCACCCCAAACCCAAAATCTCTTTTGACGATCCGTTGCCTGTGGGAATCGAAAGCCAGCAGGAGCGCTTTGTGATTTCTGTTCCGGACACCAGAGATCCCCGCAAAATAAAAGATGCGCTAAATGCCCACTTGCCGGCGGGTCTTAAGATCAACGATTGCCGGTTGACCCCTCCCAAATCGGCGCAAAGTCGGCAGCGGCGCATCCGTTACCGAATTGCCCTGCCAGAAGGACAGTTTGATCCCGCGCTGCTAAAAGCCTTCAATGCGCAGCCACATTTTCCCATTTCGCTCAGCGGGCGAAAAGGAAAGTTGAAAAAGATTGATTTAAAGGATATTGTAATTAAAAGTGAGCTGCGCGATTCAGGCGATTTGGAGCTGGTCCTTCAAAGCGAACCGGGAAAAACCGTGAGGCCCTTTGATGTCCTGCGTCACATATTCAATTTGAGCGACACGCAGATCAAACAGGCAAAAATCATTAAATTAAACTCAGAAACTTAGCCGTTCAGGTTCGAAGCTAAAAGAAATTTAACCACGAAGTTCACAAAGAAAACTAAGTGCACCAATTAATAAAATTCATTAAAATCCTTTGTGAACTTTGTGTCCCGCGCCCGCCATCGTCCGCCTGAGGCGGACTCAGGCGAGACGAGCGGGTTCGTGGTGAAAAAATAATAGCTTAAGAAACTAAATTTTTATCTTAGCGACACCATGTACAAACAGCTGATCATAAATGTGCTGGAGCATGAAACCCGCGTAGCCTTGCTCGAAGATGGCACCATCGTTGAACTCTATGTGGACCGTGGGGATGATTCGGATATTGCCGGTAACATCTACAAGGGCAGGGTACTGCGAGTGTTGCCCGGAATGCAGGCGGCCTTTGTTGATATCGGTCTTCAACAGGCGGCCTTTATTTATGTGGATGATGTTTATTCCGATGATTTTAAAGAATACGAGCGCCTTTTTCAGATGGATGCTGATGAAACGGACGAAGAAACCGACGTGGATATAGAGCCGTCCGCATTCGAAAACCGGCGCAGCCAGCACATCGAAGAACTGATTTCAGAGGGCCAGGAAATAATGGCCCAGGTTGCCAAATCACCCATCGGTACCAAAGGGGCCCGCATATCCTCATACATTTCTCTGCCCGGACGCTTTTTGGTACTGATGCCCTCCTCGGATCATATCGGCATTTCACGCCGCATCGAAGATGAAGTCGAACGCGAGCGATTACGCCAAGCGGTGGTGGATTTGCGCTCCAACAGCCATGGGTATATCGTGCGCACAGCCGCAGAGGGCGAGGCTGAAGAAAAATTGGCTTCAGAGATGGCCTTTTTAAATAACCTGTGGGCCAACATCCAGAAGAAGTCTGAAAAAGCCACGGCTGCATCCATTTTGCATCACGAGATTTCTGTGAGTCTGCGCGCAGTGCGGGATTTGCTGATCCATGAAGTCGAGAAACTGGTCATTGACGACAAAGCCACCTATGAATCGGTTTTGTCTTTTCTGGACACCTATATGCCCACCCTAAAAGACCATGTGGTGCTTTATGAAGGCACTGAATCAGTTTTTGATGCCTATAACCTGGAAGGCGACATTTCAAGAGCGCTAAAACGCAAGGTCTGGCTGAAATCTGGTGGTTATATTACCATAGAGCATACCGAGGCGCTGGTTGCGGTTGATGTCAATACCGGACGCTATGTCGGCAAACACAATTTGGAAGAAACGATTCTAAAAACCAATCTGGAAGCCGTCAAAGAGATTGCATATCAAATTCGATTGCGGGATATCGGCGGTATTATCATTCTTGATTTTATCGATATGGATAAAAAATCCAATCGCGAAAAAGTTTATACGGCCTTAAAGGAAGCGCTGCTAAAAGACAAAAGCAAAACCCATGTGCTGCCGATGTCTGATATGGGACTCATTCAGATGACCCGCAAACGCACGCGTGAGCCGCTGACGCGAATTCTGTGCGAGCCATGCTATTACTGCGATGGTGAAGGCTACATCGTTTCCAAGCAAACCATCTGTTACACAATTTTCCGCGAAATTTTGCGGGAATCCAAGGATATGAACGGTATTCGGCTAACCCTAAGGGTCAACCCTCAGATCGCCGAACTGCTGCACAACGAAGAAAACTCCCTGATCGCGGCTCTGGAAAAAGTCATCGGCAAGCAAATTGTCATATACCCCAATACCACCTATCACCTTGAAGAGTTCGATATATTTGAAATTCATCAAGATTAGGATTTTATCTTGACATGGTTTCAAGCATGTGATTTATATCAAAAATTTCGGGCTACGCATGCTCAGGCCCTAAATATCGGCAGTTGGTGCCCACTTTAATAAATAAAATATATAATAATATAAGGAAGTTATAAAATGAAGCGCACTTTTCAACCCAGCAGGGTCAGACGCGCCAGGAATCATGGATTTCGCAAACGGATGTCGTCCAAAGCAGGTCGCAGAATCATTAATCGTCGCCGGGCAAAAGGCAGAGCACGACTCGCCGGTTAAACGACCCGGCCTTTAAAACCGGATGATGGTGATGGATGGCGATGCGCTTTTCCTTAAAAAAGGCAGATCGACTCCTGAAGCGATCGGAATTTCTCGAACTCACCCGATCCGGGCGCAAGGTACAAAACGACTGCTTTATCGCACTCTACAAGCCAGGCCGATTTGATCGCTGCAGGCTGGGAATTACGGTTACGCGAAAGGTCGCAAAAGCTGCACACCGAAATAGAATTAAGCGTTTGGTACGCGAATATTTTCGATTAAACAGGCGGCATTTCAATCAAAACTGGGATATCAACATCGTAGCCAAAAATAAGGCCGTAGACCTTTCAGCTGAGAAGGTATTTTCATTCCTTCAAGATGTGTTTGAACAGATTGAGAATGGTGTTAATTAAAAAGATTATATCGATATTAATGCTCTCATCGATCAGGGGCTACCAATATACACTATCTCCGCTATTGGGTCCCTGTTGTCGTTTCTATCCAAGCTGTTCGAATTATGCCTTACAGGCCATCCAACAGCATGGTCCGTTCAAAGGCCTATTTCTGGCATCCAAACGAGTGCTGCGATGTCATCCCTTTCATCCTGGCGGCGTTGATCCGGTTCCCCAATCTGCGCATAACAAATCGATGCGGACGCCTCTTGCAGGATATAAGATGAAAGGTTAACCGAGCAGCACCAGCTCACCTTGCGAAAACCCCAGATATAAACCTGTTTGATCGGTGCGCATGCGCCCAATTTGAGGGCCGCAATTTCATAACCTGTGTTTAGGAGAAACCTATGGAACAATCGCGATTGTTATTAGCCATCGTCATATCTCTACTTATATTTTTGGCATGGCAGTTTTTTTTCGCGCCCCAGCCGCCGCAACGCCCACCGGCCGAAAAGGCGAAGACGCCTGTGGCGACCCAGGAAAAACCGGTTCAAGATAAAGATCAGGCGCAGCCCTATGTGGCGGAAAAAGAAACCACCGGTTTGAGCGCCCAGTCTGACACCACAAGCGTGGCACCCGCAATCGCAAGAACCATAACCATTCAGACACCGCTATATGAAGCAAAAATATCTGAGAGTGGGGCGGTTGTTTACAGCTTGCTTCTCAAAAACTATCGCGAACGCGTCCAGCGAGATGCACCGTTAAAACAGGTGTTGACAAACGACCAGACCCAGGGCGTTGGCCAACTGGGATTTCTCGGCCAAAGCGTTGCCGGGCTTGATAAAGCGGTTTTCAGCACGGACTTGACTGCTGATCAGCTGACGGTAAGTCAAGCTGCGCGCGATCTCTCCTTTTTATGGCGTTCGCCCAAAGGCGTCGTGATTCAGAAAACATACCGCTTTGACCCCAATTCATATGTCATTGGCCTGAATGTGTCGGTTAAAAATGGTTCTGCAAGCAGCATTCAGGACAGGCTGTGGGTTGGCATAAACGGCAAGACACCCTCTGACAAACGCATGTATTCGTTTCAAGGCCCCAGTGCGTTGATCAACGATGAACTCCAGCAAATCAAGATTAAAAATATTGAAGATGAGAATACCTTTGACGGCCGAATTAAATGGATTGCGATTCAAAGCCGTTATTTTATGTCCGGGCTGATTCCCGAACAGATCGAAGAAGCCCGATTATTTCTGGCCTTGAAATCTGATAAATTTGTCGCTGCCCAGTATCAGCAGCCGGAAAAAGCCATACCGCCCGGCAACCAGTACACATATAAATATGATTTGTTCATCGGCCCGAAACGCATCAGCTATTTGAAAACAGTGGGCAATAATCTGGAAAAGCTAATTGATTTTGGCTGGTTTGATTTTATTGCCAGACCGTGTCTGTGGCTTCTAAATCTGTTTTACAGCGTAATCCCCAATTATGGGGTGGCCATCATTGTTCTAACCGTTTTGGTCAAGGCCTTGCTGTGGCCCCTTGGACAGAAAAGCTACAAATCCATGAGCGAGATGAAAAGACTGCAGCCGCTGATGAAAGAGATCCGTGAAAAATACAAAGATGACAAACAGCGCCAGAACCAGGAGCTCATGGGTCTTTATAAAACTTACAAAATTAATCCGCTGGGCGGCTGTCTGCCCATGATTGTTCAGCTGCCGGTATTTTTTGCTCTGTATCGCATGCTCTACCAGGCTATTGAACTGCGGCATGCGCCCTTTTTTCTCTGGATAAATGACCTGTCAGCACCGGACCGTTTATTTAATTTTAACTTTAGCATACCCTTTATGGAGCCGCCATACGGCATCCCTGTTTTGACGGTTATTATGGGTGCCAGTATGCTGCTTCAGCAAAAAATGTCACCACCGATGGGGGATGCCACCCAGGCAAAGATGATGATGTTTATGCCCATTATATTTACGGTCATTTTTATTAATTTTTCATCCGGTCTGGTGCTTTACTGGCTGGTGAACAACATTTTATCGATTGCCCAGCAATACTATACTCAGAAAAAATATGCCTGATTACGGAGGTTTTATATGTCAACCAAGCTGGAATTCAAAGGCAAAAACCTAGACAAGGCCGTCGAGCGGGCCAGTACAGAGCTCAAACTGCCGAAAGATGAGTTAAAGTACGAAGTGCTCTCCTACGGATCCAGCGGCATATTCGGTTTGACCGGTGCCAGAAAAGCTAAAATTCGGGTTCAGCTGCCGGAAGATACCCTGGCATCTGAAGCTAAAGACACATCCGTTGCTGACAGTAGCCCTGAAGCGGTTGCTTACGGCGCCACTGTGGATTCAGCCGAGATGGATTCAAGCAATAACGGTAGAACAACTGACCAAAGCGATAACGGCCAAACGCTTTATGCTTTTCCGGATGACCCTGCTGAAATGGGCCGGCTCGTCTTAAGGCGTATCGTGGACGCCATAACCTCGGATGCGAAAATCTCGGTTGAGAAAGTTGATGATCGAATATGTTTCAATGTCAATGGTGGTAATGCCGGCGTTTTGATCGGCAAGCGCGGTCAAACCCTGGATGCCATTCAGGCCATCGTCCATAAAGTGGTCAACAAGCACAATCAAAGCCGAACCCGGGTCCTGGTGGATATTGAAGGTTATCTGGAAACCCGCAAGGAAAATTTGGAAAAGATGGCTTTGCGACTGGCCGAAAAATCCAAAAAAATCGGTAAGCCCATGACACTGGGCCCCATGAATGCCTATGACCGCAGAATTGTTCACCTTGCGCTACAAGATTTTTCGGCTGTTCAAACCCGCAGCCGGGGAGAAGGTCCTTTAAGAAAACTGGTGATCTTCCCCCAGAAAAGGAATGCCGCACGACAATAGGGAGTAGGCAAGCCAACACTTCGGCCGATAGCGCTATCCCTCCAGAAAAATGGATGTAGGCCCCGAACAACTGTATTCCTGCTGATGGGCTTTGTTGTCCAGAAGGATGTCCGCTGACATCTCAAATCTGCTGCCAGCTGTGCTGGTACAGCCCAAATGGCCCAAAATGGAAGGGCATTCCTCGGTTGAAAGCTTATGATACCACATTCTGATACCATTGCGGCCATCGCCACACCTGCTGGCCAGGGTGGCATCGGCATTGTCAAGATATCCGGCAATGATGCGTTTGTGATTGCACAGGCTATTTTTAGACCGCAAAAAAGTTCCCTGAAACAGTATGCAGGTCAAAACCGACAGTCCCCTGAAACGCGATCATTTCGATTTGAAACCCATCGCCTTTACTACGGGCACATCATTGATCCGGATGACGGTCGGTTGTTAGACGAAGTATTGGTGTCGGCCATGAAGGCGCCGCAAACCTATACCCGTGAAGATGTGGTCGAAATCAATGCCCACGGCGGTGCCGTGGTACTGCAGTCGATTTTAGGCCTGGTTTTAAGCAAGGGCGCGCGTTTGGCTGAACCGGGGGAGTTCACCCGTCGGGCATTTCTGAATGGGCGCATCGATCTGACCCAGGCTGAAGCGGTCATCGATGTCATCAATGCCCGAACCCAAAAAAATCTGGAGCTGGCTGCGGCTCAAATCAGCGGGAAGCTAAAAGAGCGGGTAGCAATGTCCAGAAACAGCCTTATCGGACTCTTGACTCAGGTGGAAGCTGCCATTGATTTTCCGGATGAGGTTGACGACCTGGTCAACCCCGATAACACCGTCAAAGTACTTCAAAAAGACGTTTTGGCGCCTCTTAAAGGCCTGATCCAAAATTATATTGATGCCCATGTTTTCAGAGATGGCATATCGGTGGCTGTGGTTGGCAGGCCCAACGTGGGCAAATCCAGCCTGCTAAATCAGCTGGTCAAAAAGGATCGTGCCATTGTTACCGATATGCCCGGAACCACCCGGGATATTATCGAAGAAACCCTCAGCCTGCAGGGCATACCCGTGATCATCAGCGATACGGCCGGCGTCCATCCAACTGATAACCCCATTGAAAAAATTGGAATTGAAAAAACAATCGAGCATGTCAATGGGTCTGATCTGGTCCTTTTTATGGTTGAATCCCATTGTCCTTTGGGCTCGGATGATTATTTGATCTATGAGAAGATCAAGTCCAAACGCATCATTTTGGTGTTGAACAAAAAAGATCTGATACAACAAGACAGCCCGGCAGCGCTTCCGGACAAGTGGCAATTTGATGATCGGGTATTTATTTCAGCTCTTTACGACCAGGGAATAGACCAGCTTAAAGACAAAATGATTCAGCTGGCTGGTGGAAAAAATCCGCTGGATGTAACCGCTACGGTTGTCCCTAATTTAAGGCATAAAATGCTGTTGGAAACCAGCTTATCGGCTACGGAAACGGTCATTGAAGCGCTACAAAACAATACCTCCAGCGACTTGATGGCAATTCACCTGCAGGAAGCCATCGATGCGCTGGGGGTTATCAGTGGTGATAATGTCAAAGTGGATGTGCTGGATCAGATTTTTAGCCGATTTTGTGTGGGAAAATAGTTAATGTTTCACGTGAAACATTTGGAAATGCCTAAATTGAACTAAAATGAGCTAAAATGCCTAAATTTAAAAAATATTGAGTCCAGCCTTAATTTTAGGCATTTTTATCCGCCTTTGTTGTGGTGGATTAGATCATAATAAATTTTAGGCACTTGTATCTTAACAGCGACCATTGTATGGTTTAATCGAAATGCTTATATGATTCACCAAAGGAGATAAAACTATCCATGGATTTTGATTTTACACCCTATTTTGATAAGTATGAGGCCCTGGTTTCAAAAGGCGACGAAGCATTTGAACGCGTGCAACAGGCATACGCAGAATGTGTAAAATGTGAGGAAAAATGTGCGGATTGTTGCCATGCTTTATTCGATTTAACCTTGATTGAAGCCCTTTACATCAATCATAAGTTTAACGAGAAGGTCAAAGGCGGCCAGAAAGCGGATCTTTTGGAAAAAGCCAATCAGGCTGATCGCAGGGTACACAAACTTAAGCGCCAAGCATACAAAGATCTGCAGAACGGCAAAAGCGAAGACAAGATTCTTGCCGAACTGGCCCTGGAGCGCGTGCGCTGCCCGCTTTTAAACGCAGATGATTTGTGTGATCTATACGATAATCGTCCCTTGACCTGTCGTTTTTATGGTATACCCACAGCTATTGGAGGGCAGGGTCACACCTGCGGCAAATCCGAATTTAAAGAAGGAGAACAGTACCCGACGGTGAACCTGGATGTCATCCACAATCAACTCCAGAAACTGTCGGCGGAATTGATCCGGGATCTTAAATCCAGGTATGTAAAACTGGCGGACATGCTGGTACCGCTGTCCATGGCCTTGCTCACGGTATATGATGATGAGTATATGGGAATCGGTGAGGAGAAAGCCGCCGAACCGCCACCCCGAAAAAAACGCAAGAGGAGAACCCTATGAGCGAATTTTCTCCTGAAGAGGTCGAAAAGCGGAAGCGGGCCGTCTTTGAAAGTATGTCCGCCCGGCGCCAGAAGCATATTTTAAAAAAAGGGTATGATAAATGGGATCCGTTTGAAGAACCCAAAGATCCGATTGACATTCGCAAGGACAAAACCAAACGGACCACCCAGATGCTGGTCAGAGAGTTTTTGCAATCACGCAGTTCAGAAGAATACAGTAATTCATACGGTCGCGGTGTATTGGATCTTGCCCTGGGTATCGTAAACGAAGACGATTATTTTCTGGCAATGTTTGAATTTTCCTGCTGGTACAAGGATTTGTTGGACAAAGAAGGAAGAACCTAATCTTTTATTTTGAATTGCGGATGATGATACGGGGTATGAATGTCGGTTATGCATAGCGATTCGAATCAGGAACCCGAAATCCATTTGCCAATTTTCGACAACCAATACCAGTCTCTACCATGGAAACCCGCTGGAACATAAAAGAAACCATCGGCAGCGGCTCTTTGCCCGAAACCCTTCTTGCTCCGATTGATAGGGCCGAGATGGTTAGGGTGCCTGCCGGCGATTTTACCAAAGGAATAACTGAAGCCGAATTGGACCAGATATTCTTGCTGGACAAACAAGAAAATCCTGTTTTTGCCTCCGAGGTTCCCGCCCGTAGAATTTATCTAACGGATTTTTATATCGATCGCTATCCCGTCACCAACTTCCAGTATCAAAACTTTATCAAGGCAACTGGTCACCGCGAACCCATTTTGCTCCAGCACCCCATCTGGGGGCAGCCGATGCGGCCGGTGGTATTTGTGGGCTGGGATGATGCCCGCGCATATGCCAAATGGGCCGGAAAGACACTTCCTACCGAGGAACAGTGGGAAAAAGCCGGTCGCGGTACAGATGGCCGCTGGTGGTCCTGGGGACAGGATTTTTTACCCGAACGCTGCAATTCAAATGAATACGGGCTGGGCCACACATCAGAAATTGGCGTCTTTGATCAGGGAATCAGTCCATATGGTTGTTATGATATGTGTGGCAATGTTTGGGAAATGTGCGAAGGCCGCTGGTTGGATGAACATCTGCCCATGCGGGGGGGGTGTTTTTTAGGCACGGCGACTTTTGTGCGCGTTACTTGCCGTTGGACTCCGGAGGATCCCGTAAACGGCGCTCACTGGATGGGATTCCGCTGCATCAAGGACATCCCCACCCATCAGTAGTTTTACTGAGGTCAGAAGACAGAGAACCCGCCTTCGCCTAAAGACTTCGGCGCCGCAGGCAGAGGTCAGAAGATAGATAAAAAATATCCGGCAAATAAAAAAGCTCGCCCATTGGGCGAGCTTTTTTATTATGATGATTGCTTTAATTCCTCACGGGCTGTGAGGTTGCAGCGAAAATTGATAAAGAAAATTTTTTGTGACCTTCGTGATCTTTGTGTCTTTGTGGTGAAAACACCGAAAGTCAAATCAAACAAAGAAACTCCACAGAATTCCGGCGCAAATGGCCGAGCCAATCACACCCGATGAATTGCATGCCATCCCATGCATCAGCAAAAAATTATTGGGATCCTCTTTCAAGCCCATCAAATGGACTTCGCGGGCGGAACCGGGCACCGCGGATACGCCGGCTGCGCCCAGCAGAGGATTAATTTTTTGCTTCAGAAATAGATTCATTATTTTGGCAAAAATCAGACCTGATGCAGTGGCAATGGAGAATGCCACGGCACCCAGAAAGAAAATGCCAAGAGATTTTGGGGTTAAAAAGACATCCGCTTGGGTGCTGCAGCCCACCGTGAAACCCAGGAAGATGGTGGCCGTATCAATAATAGCGGATTGGGCGGTATTGGCAAGACGATTGACAACGCCGCATTCTTTGATGAAGTTGCCTAGAAACAGCATCCCCAGCAACGGCAGTGCGGTGGGCGCCAGAAAACAGCACAGCAAAACCCCTGCTACCGGAAATATGAGCAGCTCTTTTTTGGAGACGGCTCTGGCGGGCGGCATTTTAATCAGCCGTTCCTTTTTGGTCGTCAGCAAACGCATGATCGGTGGTTGGATAACCGGTATCAATGCCATGTAGGAATAGGCGGCGATGGCAATTGGGCCGATGAGGTGCGGCGCCAGTTTGGCGGTTAAAAAAATGGATGTCGGACCGTCAGCGCCACCGATAATCGCAATTGAAGCCGCTTCTTTGGGGGCGAACCCGAAAAACAGGGCCCCCAGCAGGGTAAAATAAATTCCCATCTGGGCGGCAGCCCCCAGAAGCATTAACTTGGGCTGGGCCAGCAAGGATGAAAAATCGGTCATGGCGCCCAAGCCCATAAAAACGATTGATGGATAAACACCGGTGGTAACCCCAAAGTAAAGATAGTGCAAAACACTGTTGGGTTCATAGATACCGATGCCAAAGCCTTTGAAAAAGGGAATATTGCCCACCAAGATACCAAAGCCGATAGGAATCAGCAGCAAAGGCTCATATTTTTTGGCGGTGCCAAGATATAAAAAGATGCAACCCACCACGAGCATGATATAATTGCGATAGTCTGCCAAAGCGTATCCGGTATTTGCTAAAAACTGCAATAATAGATCGAACATGGTTTAACCCTTACTTATGATTTGAATTCATTCCAGGTAAACGTGCCATCCCCTTGTGCCACTAAAACGTCGGCCTCCTGCAGGCGCTGTATCGATAGATGCGGGTGGGGCATGTCATTTTTATTAGCAAATTCAAATAGTTGTGATAGTTTAAACGGTTCTTCCAATTGTTCAACCAACGGCTGGTAAACCTCGATCAGCTCCTCTACGGACGGAAGTCGTTGCTCGCTGTACACCATCTCTTCAGTTTCTTGCGGTTCAACGGCTGCAGGCTGTTTTTTGAATCGGCGGACAACTTTTTCTCTATCCTCCCAAAGATTCAAGATTTTATGGATTTGAGAAATAACGAAAGACAGCACAACCAGACCCGAAAACACGATTGATGCGCCCACGGCCGCTATGGCCCATCCATTATGGTTTGATATATTTTCAAAGCCGAACACGGTATGCCTCCATCTTGTTTGCTGCACGTCAGAGTGCAGCCATTAAACGAAAAGCACTCAGCAGTTATCCATTTAACTTTTCAACATGAAACCCTTTGTCCCAAATCGTGTCTTTCTCCGAAATCGGATACTGGTGAACTTTTTCTCCTGCGAAAAGTAGACTGGGCAGGTATGATATGAAAAATTTGAGATGGCTCGCTACAGGGTAGTAAACGCATTTATTGGTCATAGATCATACGATATGTCAACAAAAAATCGGTCATCTTCGTTCTAATACCTATAGAGCCTTATAGATACACTTTCCCATATTTAGAACATGCAACCGGCAGCATCCGTGATCGTTGTCTCATACTTGATTTTTTAATAACTCGAACTGGCTTTAAAAGCCCAGATTTTGCTTGATGACCCTGCAAGTATGCGAGACTTCACATCTGATTTTAGAAATATTAGTGTATTCAGCAAGCGCGATTCGGTTTGAAAGCGGAGTCTGCCTCCGGCGGAATGGTACGTGAGCATTTTGAAGCGGATCGGAACACCGTCATCGAGTAAAAGATAGGTTTTTAAAGCCAGTTCGGAATGTTTCACGTGAAAACAATGCTAAAAAAGCAATTACCCTTCCTTGGCAAAATATTTGAAGAAGTATAATATGCGCTTTGTATTTAATATTATTAAAGAAATTACTTTACAGTGTTTTACAGATTATAACCTGTTGAAATTTAAACAAATAAATTTTCACAAAAATTAAATTCAGACTTGACCGCGGGTATTTTTTTTATTTATAAAGGCAAGATCCATTTTGGCATGTCTTTGAAGTAAATGAATGTCGTTATTCCTGTTGATTGAGAAAAGTCCTGTGCCCTGGATTAAATATCATTGGGCCCGGGGTGCAGCAGACTCTTTAAGGAATTATATCGTTTCTCCCGCCAGCGACGATAAGTCTTTCTCATTTCACATTACGAAGGAGGAAAATTCATGACGAAAAAAATCTTTACTGGATTCGCAACCATTTGTCTTGTTTTTGCCTTCATATTTGCCTCTGCCGGCCTGGTCATCGCGGCTGACAAGCCCAATGTCTTCGGGCTGCTTCTTGTCGGGCCTTACAACGACCATGGCTGGAGCCAGGCCCATTATGAGGGCGGCAAGTATGTCGAAAAAATGGTGCCGGGCACCAAGATGATTTATATAGACAAAGTAAATCCGGCCGATCGCCAGGGGGTCACCATTCCGCAGCTGGTAGATGATATGGTCGAAAAAGGTGCCAAGCTGATTATTGCCAACTCTGACGACATGAAAGACGGGACGCGTGAAGCGGCCGCGATGCATCCGGATGTTTACTTCATTCATATCTCCGGAGACGATGTGCTGACCGGCAAGGCACCCAAGAATCTGAGCAATTTAATGGGTCGCATGGAATATGGAAAAATGATGGCCGGTTTTGCAGCCGCTTTGACCACCAAGACCGGAAAAATCGGCTATCTTGGGCCACTCATCAACGAAGAAACACGCCGTTTGGCTGCTTGCGCCTATCTGGGTGCCAAATATGCTTGGGCAAATGTGCTTAAAAAAGATCCCAAGCAGCTGAAATTTCAGGTGACCTGGATTGGTTTCTGGTTCAATATCCCCGGCGTAACTGCCGATCCAACCCAGGTAGCTCAAAATTTCTTTAACACCGGGCATGATGTGGTCATCTCCGGAATTGACACCACCGAAGCGGTAGTGGTTGCCAAGCAGAAAAAGCAGGAGGGCAAAGCGGTCTGGGCCATTCCCTATGACTACATTGGTGCTTGTGAAGGCGCTGATGACGTTTGCCTGGGGGTGCCTTTCTTTAATTGGGGGCCGAGTTATGTGGACTTTGTGAAGGCCGCCTTTTCCGGAAAATGGCAATCCAAATGGGTCTGGCTGGGACCGGACTGGGAAGATATCAATAATCTCGATACCAGCACCATTGGATTTACCAAAGGGCCAGCGCTTTCCGCCGACGCCCAAAAGCACCTGGTCAGCTTTATCAATGATCTGGGTTCAAAAAAGATCAACCTGTTCAAGGGCCCCTTGAACTATCAGGATGGCAGCCCGTTTGTCAAAGCCGGCCAAACCGCCAGCGACAAGCAGATCTGGTATATGGAGCAGTTGTTGGAGGGGATGGAAGGCCAAAGTAGCGCCAAATAATTTCCGCTTTCTGAATGGCCCTGTTTCCAATGCACGGCGTTCTCCAAGAGTTTGCTGCGTCGACGTACTTCAAGTACGCCTCCTTGCAAACTCTCGTGCGGCCTTGTGCATTGAAAAAATTACTCATTCATAAAGCGAAAATTTTACTGTTTTAAAAAATATTGTGCCTTAAAGATCTATATCAAATATTCATCAATTAAAAATATAAGGTGCAGAAGAAGACATTGAGCCCTTCTGCACCTTTTTATTTTTTGCTATCAATTGCGCATTTCCATTACTCCATTACTCCAATACTCCAGTACTCCAAAAAAAATCCAAGAAAGGCAAATTCCCTTTGTGCTTGCCGATGAAATACGTTAATAGCTCTGGTGTGGAAGAAGGAGTGAACCATGCAAATTGAGCTGCAGGATATCCACAAACATTATGGCGCCGTAAGAGCCAACGACGGGGTTGATCTGAAGGTGATGCCCGGTGAGATCCACGGAATCCTGGGTGAAAACGGCGCCGGTAAAAGCACGCTGATGAAAATCCTGGCGGGTTTCAGTCAGCCAACCAGCGGGCTGGTTCGGGTAGACAGCGCTGTGGTTGATTACCGCAATCCGGCTCAGGCTGCTGAGCTGGGCATTGGCATGCTCTATCAGGATCCACTCGATTTTCCGCTGCTAACGGTTCTGGATAATTTTATGCTCGGACAAACCGCTGGCCCCAGAGCGCAACGCAAAAAATTTCGCCAACGGTTTGCTTCACTTTCAAGGGCCCTGCACTTTGTTTTAAAACCGGATGCGCCTTTAAATACCCTGACCATTGGTGAGCGCCAACAGCTTGAAATTATCCGACTCATATCCCTTGGCATTCAGGTGTTGATCCTGGATGAACCGACCACCGGCATTTCCAGCACCCAAAAAGAGGTTTTATTTGATGCCCTTAAAAAACTGGCTGCCGAGGGTAAAAGCATTATCCTGGTGTCCCACAAGCTGGAAGATGTCGAGGCCCTGTGTGACAGGGTCACCGTGTTGCGCCATGGCAAGGTCACCGGCGATATGGATCGGCCCTTTGATTCCCGCAAACTTCTGGAGATGATGTTCGGTACACCGCCGGTGTTTCCACCCCGCTGCTCGGAAACGCCGGGTAAAGATGTTCTGGTCATGAATCGAGTGTGCGGCAGCGGCGGTCGCGCCGGCCTTAAAGATTGTGACGTTGTCATTCGTGAGGGGGAGGTTGTCGGGCTGGCGGGTCTTGAAGGCAGTGGCCAGGGTGTTTTTCTGCGAATTGCCGGCGGTTTAAAACAGGCCAGACGCGGATCCTTAAGTTTGCTGGGAAACGACATGCATGGAAAAAACCATCATGCCTTCAAACAGCAAGGCGTTTCCTTTCTGCCGGCATCGCGTCTTGAAGAGGGGCTGATCACAGGAATGCACATCACCGAGCATTTTGCCCTCCAGGACAACCAGCAGCATTTTGTGGTTCGCTGGCCGGACGCCATGCAGCAGGCCAAGCGGCAAATCGAAAAATTTCAGATTAAAGGCCGGCCGGACTCAATGGTTGAAGCGCTATCGGGCGGCAACCAGCAGCGCCTGCTACTATCCTTTCTGCCTGCTAATCCGCAATTGCTGCTGTTGGAAAATCCCACCCGCGGGCTGGATATTGAATCGGTGAACTGGGTCTGGCAGCATTTGCACGCTTATTGTTCAAAACGAACCAGCATTGTTTTTTCTTCACCGGAGCTTGATGAAATTCTGATGGTGGCCGATCGTGTGCTGGTTTTCTTCAATGGCCGTGTGATCAAAGAAGTTTCAGCCACTAAGACAGACACCCAGGAGTTAGGCAGGGCCATAGCGGGCAAGGTCTGATAAGCAAACTTTAAAATGCATCTAACGCCCAATGGCGGTGTTACAAACCAATTCGAAATGCTCGAATACTAATCCGCCGGAGGCGGACTCCACTTTCGAATCGGTTTGCGCCTTGCCCTTGAACGTGATCTGCTATTTTTAAGTTTGCTTATAACACTTGTTTAAAGAATAAATTTTCAAATTATTTTTTTGCGTAAATTATTATCTGTGATAAGCCCAATCCCTTTTCAAGGGGACCTTCGGCCGGCAAACCCGATAAAAATCCGATTAATTATGAATGAACCCATGACCAATAGATTTGAATTATTAACAAGGCAATCCCGCAATGTGTTGGTGACCGTTGCTGCTGTGTTTTTCTTCACCTCCCTGGTTCTGATGATCGCCGGCGCGCCGCCCCTGGCTGCTTATTATCATATTTTTAAAGGATCGCTGGGGTCCTGGATTAAATTTTCCCATGTTATCAAAAGCTGGATTCCGCTGACCTTATGTGCCTGCGGCTTGCTGTTTACCTTCCGGATCGGGTTGTGGAATATCGGTATCGAAGGCCAGGTCATGATGGGCGCTGTTTTTACAACCGCAGTTTTACGCTTGGGGCTGGAAAGCCAGATGCCGTCGATAATTATTCTGGGATCGATTATCGCCGGTCTGATCGGCGGTGCCCTGTGGGCCCTAATCGCCGGCTTTCTGAAAACAAAGGGCGGTGTTAATGAAATCTTTGCCGGCCTGGGTCTCAATTTTGTGGCCCAGGGGGTTATTCTTTGGCTGATATTCGGTCCCTGGAAGCGACCGGGGGTTGCATCAATGAGTGGAACGGAAGTTTTTCCGCCAGCCCTGTGGCTACCCCAACTGGCTTCGTTGCGGCTGTCTTTGCCGGCGCTGGGCATTGTATGCCTGGCGTTGATTTTAACGGCGCTGATTCTGCGGTACACCAAAATCGGTCTGCATTTAAAAGCCATCGGCAGCAATTCGTCCGCCGCTTATCTGTTCGGACTGAAACCGGCGCGCAATATGGTGCTGGCCATGATATTTGCCGGCGGATTCGCCGGTGTGGCCGGAAGCCTCCAGGTCAGCGGTGTTTATCACCGCCTGCTGCCGGCCATATCCAGCAATTACGGATACCTGGCCCTGCTGGTGGCCATGCTGTCCAACTATAATATCTGGCTCGTGCCGCTGGTAGCCTTATTTTTTGCCTGTCTGAATGTCGGCAGCATCCAGCTGCCCATGGCCCTTCAGCTGGATTCATCCCTGAGCGGTGTCATCCAGGGCGCCCTGGTGCTGGCCGCTCTGGGAATTCACGGCTGGCGACGCGCAAGGAACAGAGGTCAGAAATCAGAGGACAGAAAACAGAAGACTCGTCTTCGCTCTAGCGAGCTTCGCCGCAGCAAGCAGAGGTCAGAAGACAAAGCTGAGTAAGGAGTAGGAAGAGAACATATGCTGATTCGGTCCAATACGCCATTACGCCAATACTCCAGTACTCCATTGAAAAGCCATGCTTGAACTAGACATCACCATCTTATTTGCCGGTGTGATTGCCGGCGCTGCGCCGATCGTGCTGGCGGCTCTGGGCGAGACCATTACCGAGAAAGCCGGGCTCATCAATCTGTCTTTGGACGGCTCCATATTGCTGAGTGCCATGGCGGCATTTGCGGTTGCATTTGAGACCCAGCATCTGCTGGCTGGTTTTGTCGCCGGTTCGCTGGTGGGTGGCCTGATGGCTTTGACGGTGGCGGTTTTCAGCATTTACCTGAATCAAAACCAGGTGGCCGTGGGATTTGTGTTAACGCTCATGGGCCGCGATTTGGCCTATTTTATCGGCAACCCTTACTCCCGCATTCAGGGCCCGCAAGTAAAACCGCTGGCCATCCCGCTGTTGGAAAAGATCCCGTTTATCGGTGATGTATTTTTTCACCATAATTTACCGGTATATTTCAGCTTGCTGCTGATTCTGCTGTGCTGGTGGTATGTTTATTACACCCCATACGGTCTCAAATTGCGTTCGGTGGGTGAACACCCACGCGCTTCCTATGCCCGGGGCATGAGTCCGCAAAAGCTGCAGTTATTTTATGCCATCTGCGGCGGTATGCTGGTTGGGTTGGCCGGGGCCACATTTTCTTTGGCCACCAAACCGGGCTGGGGGCGCCCCCAGGGCGCCGAAGGCACCGGCTGGATCGCGCTGGCATTGGTCATTTTCGGTGGCTGGAATCCGGTCCGTGCCGCCATCGGTGCCTATCTTTTTTCCTTTTTACAGGTCATCGGCATTTATCTCCAGGGGTGGCTGCCGTCTGTACCGGCCCAGGTTTTTCAGGTGGCACCCTTCCCCTTGATGATTTTTACCCTCCTGATCATGTCCTTTGCCCAGAAAGAATCCGTTCAGATCTGGGCAGAAGGCAAAGCGCAACTCAAAGCCATATTGAACATGCTCTCCGGCATGGCCCCCTCGGCCCTGGGTAAGCCGTATCGACCGGAATGAAGAAACCTCACGCAAAGCTAAAACAAAAATACAAGCTAGTAAAAACTAGGGGGACGCCCATAAAATTATAAGTTTCTAGCGTATTAAACCTTATGATAATCGCCGGTAAATGTCATATTGAAGGCGATCTGCACGATTTAGGGGTCATAGTATCTTTATAATCGATCTCTGATTCTGGCGCCTGTTGCATTTTCTTTTGTAAATGGTAAGGTTATGGCAATTGTTCAGATGTTAATAAAAAATAGCAGGATTTTCGGATCGAAATAGGCAAACGGGCGCGTAAAAATAATCAAAGATTTTTCTTTTTGATATGCTATAATAGTTTTTTTAAATGACAGCCGATCTGCTGCTGCTGCGAACAAGGAGCTTGAGAAATGAATTGGAAAATTCGCAATTTGATCATGGTGATGATCTTGGTAATCGCACCGGGCGCTTTTACCGGCCTCCTGGCTTCCGATAACCTGGAGTGGGAGGTCTATCAGACCTTGAAGCTGGATGCGTCACCCATTGACGTGGCCATTACCTATGACGGCCGCAAAATTTTTATTCTGACCGATGAGGGTAAAGTTTTGATTTACTCGACCAGCACCCGGCCGGAGGCCACCATAGATGTTGGTAAACACGTGGATCAAATTAAGTTGGGGCCCAGAGGTGACACTTTAATTTTGGGCAGCGGCAAAAACAAAACCGTGCAGGTGATTTCCATTGATTTTATCCAGCAGATCAATACATCCGGCTCTCCATTCAAGGGGTCTGAAGAGGCACCGATTGTGATTGCTGTTTTCGATGATTTTCAATGAAAGTACTGTGCCGGGCTCGTGCCCGTACTCGAGCAGGTGCTCGAGAAATATCCGCAAGATGTCAAAGTGGTTTTTAAAAACTTTCCTCTGCAAAACCATAAATTCGCCATGAAGGCGGCAGTTGCAGCCCTGGCGGCTGAAAGCCAGGGAAAATTCTGGGAGTTTCACGACCTGTTATTCGAAAACTATAACAAGATCAATGACCAAAAAATCCAAGATATTGCTGTGGCCGTCGGTTTAAACCTGGAAGAATATGAGAAAATGAAGAAAGATCCATCCATTCAGGGAAAGGTAAGAAGAGATCTTTCAGATGGGCGCCGGGCCGGGGTCAGGGGCACCCCAACGGTTTTTGTCAATGGCAGGCGCCTCAGAGATCGCAGCCTCAAAGGTTTTCAGGTGGCCATTGACAAGCAACTTGAAAAGCTTGGCAAGACGGCTAACAAACCATCATCATAAACAACCGCTTTTCATTTAGATGCGAAAATCGGCGGCCGTTTTTCAAACCAGGGCTGCGCTTTTTCCAATTGAGCCGCCAGCCGCAATAATGTGGCTTCATCTCCATAACGCCCCATAAACTGCACACCGCAGGGCAACCCATCCGTGGTCCAATACAGCGGCACCGACATGGCCGGCTGGCCGGTGAAATTGGCCAGTTGCGTAAATGGCGTTTTCTCAAGGTTTTGCACCGCCAGCTTGTCTGTCATTCCCGAACTGATGAGCAAGCGGCCCAGCCCCAGAGTATTGATGACTTTCAGTGTTGCCAACTCCATTGGGCCTGGCGTTAGCTCACCTATTTTTACCGGCGGGTAGGCCATGGTGGGGGTCAGGTACAGATCATAGTCTTCATGGAAACGCCCCATAATTCTGGCCGCAAGCTCCCATTCACGTTTGGCTTTTACAATATGGCCGGCTTTAAAGCTGCGCCCCAGTAAGGCCACCGTCCATGTAAGGGTTTCCACATCAGACGGAGTTACTTTTTTGCCGCGCATTAATTTCAAATCCTCCATCAAAGCGGCGACCTCGCCGGCGTACAGTGTGACCAAACCCCTGGCCAGGGCCTGGCCGTTAATTTGCGGACGTGTTTCTTCCACCGTGTGGCCCAATTCTTCAAGAAGCTCCGCTGTTTTTTCCACCGCGCCGATGCATTCCGGATGCACCTTGGTATCGATGGGTGATCGGGTATTAAATGCGATTTTAAGACACCCCGGGCTCTGATCGAGTTCGTCCAGATAGGGCTGTGCCGGCAGCGGGATGACATAAGGGGCCCCCGCATCGCAACCATGGGTTGCATCCAGAATGGCTGCGCTATCCCTTACAGAGCGGCTGATCACATGTTCAATCACCGCGCCCTGCCAGGTGCGGCCGTAGGGCGGCCCGCTGGGCGTGCGGCCCCGGGTGGTTTTTAAACCAAACAGGCCGCAACAAGAAGCCGGGATGCGGATCGAACCGGCGCCATCGCTGGCTGAAGCCAACGGTACCATTCCACTGGCAACCGCGGCGGCTGATCCGCCACTTGAACCGCCGGGTGTATGGTCCGGATTCCACGGGTTGCGGGTTGGTCCGTGCAATTTTGGCTCTGTGATGCCCAGCAATCCGAATTCGGGCAAGTTTGTTTTTCCCAGAATTACCAGACCGGCTTGTTTGTAACGTTTGACCAACTCACTGTCCTGGGGGGGGATGTAATGTTGGCAGGCTTTGGATCCCATGGTCTGGGGGACGCCGGCAAGGTCACATAACAAATCCTTTAACAGAAAAGGCACACCGCAAAAAGGGCCGTCGGGAAGTGCTTCCTGAACCGCTTTGCGGGCCAGATCGAACAGGGGCGTGATGACCGCATTTAAAGCAGGATTGACATCCTCGATGCGGGAAATGGCCTCTTCACAGATTTCAGACGCGGTGACTTTTTTCTTGCTGACCAGTTCTGCCAGCCCAAGCCCATCATATTGATCATATTCTTTAAAGCCCCCCATGGGTGCCTCCGCAAGTTTATTCGAGTTTGAGCCTATCCTTAGCGGATCGTTATGGGGGTATCAAGGTAAAAATAGTAGCCGATAATAATAGGTTGGCCGGTTGAGCCTGCCGAAGGTCCTCGTGAAACGGGATTGAGCCAGTTAGGCCTGGTGAAACCGGTAATATGTTTGAGTTGATTCCTTTGCCAATAAACGGGTACGGGCTAACCGCTAAAAACCCGTCATGTAATCAACGTCTAATTTTGATGGGTAACCGGTTGGGCCGGTTGTTGCAGATCAACAGATGACCGCTCAACTGTTTGGAGATCCGATGATCTGGACCAATCAGCCGTATCTGTTGATTTTTTCAACATTATATCAGTGGCGGTTACCTGCACGTAATAGGTCGGCTGTTCGGTCCAAGCGCCGGTATTTAAGTATTTGATACCATTAATAAACTGTTCTTCAGCATAGTGGGTATGACCGCAGGTCACGGCCTTAAATCCATGTTTTGCAGCATAATTGACGGCATTTAACGTCACATTTTTACGCAGATAGGCATAAAAGCGCCGCCATTTTTTGGCATACCGGGCCACATGAACAGGTCGAGCGCCAAGCCGAATCCTGAAATCATGTAACATATTAAATGTTTTGATAAAAAGACGACTCTGTGGCATCACTTCGTCAAAAAAATCACCATGGGTGATGAACAGACGTTTCTGCACGGCATAATGCCTTTTAATCTTAACTTTGCAAAAATTATCAGGTACATAACCATTGTCGTGATTGCCTCGTACCCAGACCACCGGTTGCCTCAGAGACATCTCTCTCAAATAATCCAGCAGCGCCTGGTCGGCCGACGACATTTTTGCATATGGATTGTCAATGATATCTCCATTTAAAATAAATTCATGATCTTGAGGAATATGTTGAAGAAACTTCATGAAGTCAGCACGCAGAAAATACCGTGAGCCGATATGTAAATCACTAACAATGATAGCTTTCATATTATTCACTAGTTATAGATTATATTTAATTTTGCTTATGAGAGACTTTGGAGAACATGTTTAATTAATGTCAAATTATAGCCGCATATAAAAAAAACAAGCCATGCTGTTTCGGCTGAGAATTTAAACGATTATCGGTTTATTATGGATTAACTTGATTAAATTCCGGTTCCAATTCATTTTATATTTATCAGTGTCTAATTTCATAATCACCAAAGCAAAGACGAATTAACCCGCCTAAATTTGATTTGATCCTATATAAAGCTGTTATTGTTAGATGCCAGCAAAGGAGAGACCGTCACAATAAAACCAAAAGGATTTCAAAATGGGAGATGGTGAATAGAATATTATTTGGTAAGAACTTGTTCTACCTTCCCCGATAACTCCTCCATGGTGAATGGTTTCTGCATAAAGCCGTCGCAGCCGCGTTCCAGCAATTCAATGGCCTGCCCATCCACGCTATATCCGCTTGATAGCAGCACCTTCACATCCGGATGTATGGTTTTGATTTTATCATAGACCTCACTGCCACCCATATCCGGCATAATTATATCCAGTACCACCATTTGAATCTCATCTTTATGGGTTTCGAAAATATTGACGGCTTCGTTACCATTTAGCGCTTTCAGGACGGTGTACCCTAATTTTTCAAGCATATTGGCAGCCACATCCAATACCAGATTTTCATCGTCTACCACCAAGATCGTTCCGCTGCCCCTGATCAGTTCGGCGGCTGTATCAGTATGATCTTCAACCGCTTTATCGGAGGCGGGTAGAAAAATGGTGAAGGTTGTTCCTTGGCCTTTTTCTGACTCAACATCAATGTAGCCATCATGGCTTTTGATAATTCCGTAAACCGAGGCCAAGCCCAAACCGGTGCCCCGACCCATTTCTTTGGTTGTAAAAAATGGATCAAACAGGTGTTCCAATGTATGCCGGTCCATCCCGATACCACTGTCGCTGATAGTTAATTGAACATAATGGCCCGGGTTGGCACTGTACTGGGTACTTTTGATATTCAGATGGCTGACGTTATTTGTTTTCAAACTAAGCGTGCCGCCGCCAGGCATGGCATCGGCGGCATTTACATACAGATTTAACAGCACCTGTTCAATTTGTCCCCGGTCGACTTCGATGGGGTACAGATCTTCTTCCAAATCTCGCTGTATCGTAATTTCCTTGCGGGTTCGACCGAAGGTTTCGGTGCTTTCTTCGACAACCTGGTTTAAATCGATGGCCTTGACATTGAATTTCCCTTTGCGGGCATACCCCAGCATTTGACGGGTTAGCTGGGCACCGCTTTTAACCTGTTTCTCGATATTTTTCAGCAATTGGAAGTATGGATGGCTGGTCTTAATTTCGCATAGCATCAATGATGTATTGCCCTGAATGTTCATCAAAAGATTGTTAAAATCATGGGCAATACCGCCGGCCAGGGTTCCCAGGGCCTCAAAGCGCTGGGCCTGTTGGAATTGAACTTCCAATTTGTGGCGTTCTTCTTCGGCCTTTTTGCGGTCGGAAATATCGATGATAAAGCCTCTGAGGCCAACCGGCTGGCCTTCCTTAAAAATAGGCGCCGAATGGACCATTACCGGAAAAGTAGTGCCATCTTTTCGCAGGGCCGTATATTCATTGATACCGGTTTTTTCACCCTCAAGTATTTTAGCAACATTTTCAGTGGCCCGCTCACGGTCTTTAGGGATCAGCATGTCCTGATTTTTTAAACCATTTTTAAAATCGGTGCGCGTATATCCGAAATAGTTATAAGCGTTGCGATTCACGTAGGTTAAATTTCCGCTTAAATCCATTTCAAAGATGGTTTCCGGCATTAATTCAGCCAGCTCCCTGAAGCGTTCCTCGCTTTCACGCAGGGCTGTTTCTGCCCTTTTACGGTCGGTAATGTCTTCAGCGATTCCGGCAATTCGCGCCACCTTGCCACTTTCATCCTTGATGGCAAAGCCCCTGTCTGATACCCAGCGTACCGAGCCATCCGGCCGCACGATACGGTACTCTCTGATTTGACCACCACCGGTTTGGACAATCTCCTGGAAGCTTTCGTTGGCGTATTCCACATCTTCCGGGTAGATGCTGTTGCCCCACTCCTCATAACGATTATACAGATTCTCAACCGAGCGGTCCCAAATCACTTCATAAGCAGGGCTGACATAGATCACTTTTTGTTCTATCCAGTCAAACAACCAAAAAACCTCCCGGATGTTATCTGCCATTTCACGGAAGCGGTTTTCAATTTGATGATATTCTTTTTCCGCTTGCTGGCGTCCGTTGATTTCCTGGTTGAGTTGTTCAAATGCTTCTCGATATCGATGCTCTGATTCTTGCAGCGATTGCTGGTTTTCAATCACCTCCAACTGATATCGTCTTTTGAGGCGTTCGAAAAAGTAAGCGGCCACGATCACCAGCAGAAACGCCATAAAAAACCGAGCCTTTAGCCCCTGGGCGGGTAGATTTGCAGGCGTTGAGCTGTAAGTCAAAAAGAAAAGGATCGCACCTAAAACAGTGGTCCAGATAATGCCTCTGGTTGCGCCCAGAGCAAAAAATATCAATACGGCATAAAGAAACGCCCATGGCATTCGGGTTATATTGCCTTCAACACCGATGGTATAGATTAAAAACAAGCCGAACAGGATAAAAAAAACAGTGATCGAATATCTGTAGATTTGCTTTTCTTTGGCTCGAGAACTGGGATTTTTGGTGATGATGTAAAGAGTGGCCAGAACAGCCAACATCAACACCAGAACACATCCGACAAGATAGCGTCCGATAATGAAATCATAGATGATAAAACCAACTAGGACCGGTATGCCGATCAGCATCCAGACTTTCACCAGATACTTCTGGTAACTTGCCTCCATGGCCTCAGGCAGTTTGACCTTATCCCGGGTAAATAAAGACGGCATTCTCATTTAAGTCCTTGGGTTAGAATAACGCACAGCAGGGCTTTGCTAGATGGAATAATTAAATATTATACACGGAAAACGAATAGATGCCAAAATTTTATTTTAGCGGTGCCATGGTTTTTGACATTAATTTGAAGGACATAATACGATAAGGTCGATATGATTTTGACGGCAGCTTGAAGGATGGATGGCTGATGAAGCGGTGTGCGCTGTTCAGCAGCGTGGAGTGGGTTTGGCCCGAATGAAGTCCCCCCCTGATTGAAACTTCATCCCCGGCCATGTTGAGCTCGCCGACGTGACTCAACGGATCCGGTTGCGGGCCAAACCACAAGGCAGATGAATGTTTGTTTTTGGCCTCATTTCAAAGCCAGTTGGCTGGAATCTACGACTTCGTTAAAGCGGGCATTCAGAAAATGGTGAACCTTATATGGCTTGGGATCCACCTTATGGGCGACCATTTCATCAACAAGCTCAGATTTTGCTCTGCGGGCAAAAGTGGCTCGCAGACAGGAAAGCATGGCAGCCCGTCGGATTTTTTCGCTGCTGGAATTCAGCATTGCGGATTTGGCCTCACAGGCGCTAATATATTCATCCACAATGACTTCCAGACGAGCACGATCCGTTTCACCACCCAATGCCGGAGCTGTCACCATCATTCCGGCCATGACCATTGCCGACAATATGATCATCATTTTTGTGTTCATAGAGCCTCCTCGTTCATAGTTTGTGGGTTTTGTGGTGCGAGTCTTTGTTTAGACCTTAGTGCAGATTCAATGCCACTTCCTTGAATTAATACCCTAGCAGTTTCTATTGTCTTTATAACTATCTAACATCAATATAAATATATATAATAATGCTTCTTTGTGGTCTCATGGCAAAAAAAACGACGCGGCGGTATATGTAAAGCAAGTTGATATTGTTAGCGTTTAAGTGTAAAGTACATTTACAATTTTGAGCAATTTTTTTTGCATTTCAACATCATATTTTGGGGGAGCAAAGCGATGGTTGAAATCAATCCTGGCGTTTCATTGGAGGCGGCCGATCTTGATCTGCTGTATGAGGTTTCAACCGCCATTCACTCCATCCATGACCTGGATGAAATGCTTCGAAATGTCCTGGCGAAGGTTAAAGATGTTTTCAAAATAGATGGCGCTTCGATTGCCCTTCATGATCATGTGCGCAAAGAATTGTATTTTATTCGAACCGTCGAAGAGCTCACAGACGGCGATCCGCAGAAAATGGCCGAGATGCGCTTTCCTGACGATTATGGTGTAGCGGGTTGGGTTTTAAGAGAACAACAGTCGGTTTTAATTCCCGATGTTTCCAAAGACAGCCGCTTTACCAAAAAACTCGACCTTCAGCAAAATCTGGATACCCGTTCCATGATATGCGTACCATTGAAAACCCGGAAACGGGTAATGGGTGTGCTGTATGCCATCAACAAACACGGGGCTGAATTCAACCAAAAAGATTTGCGTCTGCTGGAAGTATTGTCGGTGGTCATTGCGGTGTCCATTGAAAACGCCAGACTTTACGGTGAGGTGCAGCGCTATGCCAGTTCCCTAGAAAAGGAAAATTTTCGACTCAAAACCGAATGCCAGGCACGGTTCAATGTCCAGGGAATCATTGGATCCAGTACGGCCATGCAGCGTGTTTTTACCCTGCTGGATAAAGTCATCGAAACCGACACCGCTGTTCTCATTCAAGGTGAGACCGGAACCGGAAAAGAGCTGCTGGCCAAAGTGATTCACTATAACGGAGCTTTGAAGAATAAGCCCTTTGTTGCCGAAAACTGCGGGGCCCTGTCTGAAAACCTTCTGGAAAGTGAAATCTTTGGCCATGTCAAAGGCGCCTTTACCGGCGCGATTGCCGATAAAAAGGGCCTGTTTGAACGGGCAAACGGGGGCACTGTCTTTCTGGATGAAATATCCGACATGCCCTATTCAATGCAAATAAAGCTGCTGAGAGTACTGCAAGAAAATCAAATCCGGCCGGTGGGCGGTAGTAACTATCAGCGTGTGGATTTCCGGCTGATTTCGTCTACCAATCGTGATTTGTTTGAACAGGTTAAGGAAGGCAAGTTCAGAGAAGATCTTCTTTACCGGGTTCAGGTGTTTCCCATCGTTATACCACCGCTCAGAGAGCGCAAGGAAGATATTCCGCTGCTGGTGGCCTATTTTTTGGAGCAACACTCTGCGCGGCTGGACCGGCCGCCAGCGCGCCTATCACCCGGTGCTCTGGAGACATTGATGCACTTTGATTGGCCGGGAAATGTGCGTGAGCTGGAAAATGAAATTGAGCGGGCCTTGACCCTGGCCGGGGGTGACACCGAAATCACCGAAGAATTTCTCTCAGAACGAATCAAGGCTTCGACCGCCGCCGGCAGCGCCCCCGCTACCAAAACCGCGACTCTAAAGGAAGCCACCGTGCAGATGGAGCGTCAGATGGTTGTGGATGCGCTTCGTAAAACAGGCGGCAATAAGTCCCAGGCTGCGCGGGATTTGGGGTTGACCCGCCAGGGCCTGCTTAACAAGATCACCCGTTACGATATTAAGCTTTAAAATAAGGCGGTTTTTACCGCTAGGGAGTTAGTTAACGGATAACGCTTGCCGGACGGTATTTGCCAGGTCCTGCATCACCAGCGGTTTCATGAGAAAGGCTTCGATGCCCATATCGGAGGCATCCCGGCGGGTAAACTTTTCACTGTAACCGGTGCACAGCACGATGGGAATATCGGGTCGGATGCCAATCATTTCATCGGCCAGCTTGTCACCGGTCATATTGGGCATCACGATGTCGGTGATGACCAGATCAAATCGATGTGGGTCCGCTTTAAAAAGATTCAGGGCTTCGATGCTGCTCGTGCGGGTATCGACCTTATAGCCCAGGCGTTCCAGCATTTGTTTACCAATCTCCACCAGAGGCTGCTCATCGTCTATCAGCAGAATGCGCTCATAACCCATCGGCAGCGGCTTGGGCATTTCTTCTTCCTTTGCCAATTCGCGTTTGATGATCGGCAGATACACCTCAAAGGTTGAGCCTTTGCCGACCTCGCTTTCAACAGTTATGGTGCCGTTTAAGGATTTGATGATACCCTGAACCACTGCTAATCCCAGGCCGGTCCCTTCCCCCTTTTCCTTGGTTGTAAAATAAGGATTGAAAATTTGAGGAAACGCCTCGGGCGGAATGCCATCCCCGGTATCGCTGACACTAAGCTTCAGATAAGACCCCGGTCGGATATCCGTAATATTCGCAGCTGCTGCCTGATCCAGATCCACATTGGCAAGACTGACGTTAAGCACACCGTCTTTTTCATCGATGGCATGCGCGGCATTGGTGCACAGGTTCATCAGCACCTGATGGATCTGGGAGGGGTCTGCTTCAATGATCCCGGTATTTTTTTCAATTTTTTGCTGAATCGATATGGTGGATGGCAAAGAAGCTCGCAGCATTTTCAGGGCTTCTTTGACGATATGGGCTACTTGAATGGGTTTGCGCTCCTGCTTGTTCTGGCGACTGAACGCCAGAATTTGCTTGACCATATCGCGCGCATGTTTGCTGGCGTTGAAAATTTCTTTTAAATTTTGGCGGACCTCTGAATCCACATGGGCGTTCATCAAGATCAGCTCGGTATATCCGATGATTACAGAAAGAATGTTGTTAAAATCGTGCGCAATCCCACCGGCCAGTGTTCCGATGGCTTCCATTTTCTGCGCCTGTTGCAGTTGGTGTTCCAGATTTTTCTTTTCTTCTTCGGCCTGTTTTTGCTCAGTGATATCATGTGCGACGACCAGCACCCCGGTAGTCCTG
The DNA here is from genome assembly GCA_030066985.1 of Desulfobacterales bacterium. Classification (NCBI taxonomy): domain Bacteria; kingdom Pseudomonadati; phylum Thermodesulfobacteriota; class Desulfobacteria; order Desulfobacterales; species Desulfobacterales bacterium. The sequence continues at coordinate 170,649 of JASJAN010000002.1, read as the reverse complement.
CCTTCGGGGTCATGCAAAAATTTCGTGTTCAGCAGTGCGCAAATTTCACGACCGTTTTTGGTTTTGATTTTATAATCAACCGATGTCGGCACTTTTTCACCATTCATAATTTTTTCTAATCGCTGAATGGATTTTTTCTGACTTTCTTCTGTCAGAATGTCCAGTGCCCTCATCGACAACAGCTCATGCCGTGAATAACCGGTATACTCACACATGACATCATTGACGCTGGTAAATTTTCCACTGGCCAGATCGATTTCGTAAATGCCGCTGGGGGCATGATTGAGCAGCTGACGATATTTGGCCTCACTTTCGCGTAAGGCATTTTCAGACTTTTTTCGCTGGGTCATGTCGCGCACGATTCCGCGAAATCCAATGGGGTTTCCCTCGGCGTCTTTCATCAGCGTTACAGCGGTATCCAGGTGGCCTCTGGAACCATCGACTTTAAAAATTTCCCAGTCAAATCCTTTGGCGGGCTCGCCGGTCTCATAGATCTGATTAAAGGTTTGGTATACTTTCTGAGCATTTTCAGAGCTCATGCATTCGCAGTAATTCATGCCCGCCATGGCCGAAGGGGAATATCCCAACAAACGGCTCAACGAGTTATTGAAAAAGGTGAAATTTCCTTTCAGGTCAACTTCGTAATATCCGTCTTCGATATCATCCAGAATGGAATGGTATTTTTCCTTGCTTTCGCACAGCGCCTTTTCCGAATCGGCCATCTTCAGCACCACCCGCACGACCGCATAGGCAATGAAGGGTGTCAGAATGCCGGGAAAAAGGATGCATTTGATTACGGCCCTTGTGTGGATCTGACCGGAAAATAGCGACATCCCCAATTCAAGAGCCACTGACCCCAGGATTGAGACAACAGTGATGGCCAGAGCGGTTTTTACCGCACCTAATTTTTGCATCCACTTGAGAATCATAAAATTTGTCCGATCTTGCTGCCGAAATGTCTAAATATATGGATGGCCCCCGGGCATAAAAGACGGCTTCCATCTGTAAAATCTGTGTAAAAGCAATATATTATTTTTTTTGGTGAATGGGCTGCACAATTGAAGACAACGTTTTGATAAAATTATATTAAATCCTACTGTTAATATCGGACAGTCGGGGTAATTCTTTATATTTTTAAATAATAAAATGATGATGGTGGGAAAATGCAAAAAAATGGCAGGCTGGCGCCGCAACATGGGGGAAGCTGCCCGCCTAAATCAAAGTTGTTGGCCTTTTGGACTGTTATGTTGAACTAAAAAAGCCAATGCGGGGTAAAATCTTTAAAATGGTTCATCATCCGCCGACAAACTTAGCCTCCACCCAGCCGGTGCTGTAATAGTCTTCCGGCAGATAGGTCAGCTTGTCGCCATTGAGTTGTTTCATAAAAATTTGATCATACTGCATAAAAAACGTCGGCTGCGATTTGTCGACGGGGATGGCGACCAGATCGGGCGGCTGCAAAAACAGCGCGGTTTTAAATGATCCTTTTTTCCAGGAATAGGTGCGCTGTTTGGGCAATCGCCTGTAGTCATTGCGTGTGCCGCCGGATTCAATCCCGGACAGCACCGTGAAATAATAGCCTTTATATGGCTTTGATGTGTAACCGAAACGTTTCTGCCCGGCTGGATCGGAATGGGCCACCTTCTGATCCACAAGCGCCATGGGTTTTTTGGTTTTACGGCCGTACAGGTAAAACAGCCCCGCAAGATCGTCGCCGTATTTTGAGCGATCCTTGCGCCGGGCACTGGCGATTTGCTTGAGTGTTCTGACCACCTCACGGTGGTTGGCAATGTCCTGTTTATATTTCTGGTAGCGGGTTTCATCTACCGTTCGCTGGCGAACATCAAATTCAATGGTCTTATTGATTTTTTCGGTGGCCACATCGATGACAAAACGGGTGGGCAATCCCCAGAAATACATCTTTTTCTGATTGCCTTTGATCCCCGTATAGCCATCCTTACGTAATTGCAGGCCCTCGGCATCAAACGCCATTGACTGGATGACATCATTTTTGCCGGCATTCAATGTGATCTCATTCTGATTGAAAGTTACCTTGATGGTTTGACCGGAAGGCAGCCGTTTAACGCTGGTTTTGCGGTCAGCTTGTTTTTCAAAAGTAACGCGCTCAATGGTCGCTGCCAGCTCCATCCGCACTTTTCCGAAGGCGGCATGGGCGCTTTTAAGCTGTCCGTCTGTAAGCCCGTAACTGAAACCGCCCGGGCTGTGAAATGAAGTGCCCGCTAAATAGACCGGCTCGCGCTCACCAAAAAAGTGGACTTCCCAGGCAATATCGCCGCTATAGGGCCCCCGGGGAAGCGTGACCCGCAGGTTGTCGTTCCACATCATGCCACCGGCTTCCCGCCACGCCACATTCAGGCCATTGAGCTCACTTTCGGTGTAATTCACAAAGGTTTGCATGGGGCGATGGTCATAGCGCCGTCTTGCAGGTTCTTCCGGCTTGTGAGACAGGGCCAGCTCTTTGCCCTGGTTGAGGTCAGCCGCTACCTCAAAGGCATGCTCAAAGTTTTCTTCCACCACGACCGCTTGCAGCCGGTAGATTTCACCCTGAAAACGAGCGGTGGCGGACGAGGTCCCGCTCATGGATTCTTTGGGGGCCAGCGAACGCCCGGATTTGTCAAACGCATACAGCCGCGCTGAAGCACCACCGCGAAAGCTGATTTTGGTCACATCCTTCTCCAGGCGGGCCAGCTTCACTGATACCCCTTCAGATTTGCGGATCGTGCCGGGGGCGTCATTAGTGGCGACAAATTCAAATATTTTCAGACGCGATGGTAAGGTGAGATTAAACTGGATTTTGGCGGTTGCCAGCTTTTCGGCCGGGGTTTTCTTTTTAACGTTAATCTCGATAAAGCCGGGCGAAGCACTACCCGGGTTAATGATGGGCTGAAAGGCGTTTTCCTCCACCCGCATGATATTGGCACCATCGGTTGATGCGACTTCGATGACCTCATATTTTAACTGGGCCAGGGATGCATTTGGAATGGCAAGCGTGTCAAATTCCAGGGTCATGCGGGGCTCATCACCAAAACTCCAGTAATTGCCGGGAAAAAGGTTTTGCTCAACCGCTGCGGGCACGGTTTTTTTCAAAGTGTCGATATTGACGGTCGGTAAAATGCGCGGCGTATCGATGTATTGAGCGGCAACGGGGCCTTCTGTGGGCTCTAACGCCATACCCTGGGCAAATAGCTGCCCGATGGTGGCCTCTGACAAGGCCGCAAAGAAGGCTTCATCATCTGTCTGCTCCCAGTTGAGTGTTATCATCAGACGATTGTTTTTGTGCTTGAGGGTGTGTCGGTAACGCGGATCGTTAAAAAGCTCGACCAGCTTTAAGACCATACCGTCAACATCAAGATCGTCTGGATCACCGGCTTTTAATTGCTGATATATACGGTTGCCATCGAAACCCTCGCGAAATTGCTGGGCATAGCTTAGCACGCGGTCATTGATTTCATCCAGGCGAAAACCCACCGCCAGCGATTCCACATTTTTCATTGGTTCGGATAATTGGGTCAGAACCCCGCCTCCCATGGCGATCATCATGGCGGCCTGTGGGTTCTGCTGCACGGCTGGGTTGCCCTGGATTTTTTTCTGCCAGTCTGTGCTGAAATTTTCAGGGATGCGAACCGCCAATACAGCCAGGTCCTGCGGCTGGGCAAGGGCGGCGATCATTTGCGCCACCAGGGTTTTGCGCAGGGAGTCTGGTCCTTTGCGCAGCAGTCTGGAGAAACTTTGCGGAGCTATAATGGCGATGTCATCGACAAATTGAACGCGGTATTGATCAATGGGGAAGCTTTGTTGTTTGTCGGCCGGTATGGCGTCTTTTTTGAAAGCGTAAGATCCATCCGGCAGCGGCTCCAGCACCTGTACAAAATTCGCCTGGGCACTTACCAGTTTCTCAAGACTATTGCCCTCTTCACCGCTGGCTAGAATAACCGGTAATAAAGTGTATTGCGGATGCGGATAAAGGAAAAGCTCAATGTTTTTTAACCCAAACGATTTGATAACAGTAGTGGTCATCTTATAGCGGATGTCTTTTTTATCTGCCGCCATGTTCTGATCCACAGCCGCCAGCAGCAGAGGGACATTGAGATTAAGGGCGCCAATCGGTTTGGCTTTTGCCAGGTTTCCGACAGGTGCCGTTTGAGCAGGTGGTTGAGCTTTTTCAACGGCCGGTTTTTTTGCGAAGATTTTGTCCAATCCCAGACGGCTTTTGTCTAAACCATACCAGTTGGCGGCCGCAAAATAACCGGCCACCAGCACTATAATGAGGACGGCTGCCGCTAAAAACGCCCGCCGGCTTAGCCAGATTGGATTTGCACGCTGCCCGGCATCAGCGATCAGCGGGGCCTCTGCCCCCTCAAACGCACCTTGCGCTGCTTCATGAGGTTGCGGCTGAGTCGGCGGGGCGTCTTTTTGAAGTGCCGATGGGCCTGTTTGAGTTGCTTGCAGAGACATGGGGCGGCCGCAGTCCCTGCATTTGGTGCTTTTGACACCCGGTGGAATCTTGGCGGAATTGATGCTGTATTTTTTACCGCAATACAGACAGGCGATCTCAAGGATCCCTGATTCGGACGCAGCGGGTTTTGCCGATTTGGATATGGGGGCCGCCGCGTCGGTTGCAGGCTTTAAGGAAATCGCATGGCCGCAGGCTTTGCAGCGGGTGCTGGTGACGCCCTGGGGAATGGCACTGGATTTGATCTTGAACTGCTGGCTGCAATATTGGCAGCTGATCTGCACAATGTCTGATGGCATTGCTGTTTTGGAAGCGCTTTGAGGCTGAGTCTGGGATTTTTGGGGCTGAAGGGGAACCGAACCCCCGCAGGCTTTGCAGCGCGTGGTGTTGACATTGGGCGGTATCTTGCTTGAATTTACCGTGTAAACTTTTTTGCAATTCGAACAACTGATTTGCATGATGAATTTCCTGATGTATGGGCTTGGGTGCTTCGGGTATTCAGAAATTTTGTGTTGCTGATTCTAGCAGGGTGTATGGGTAACCCGTTAGCCGGCTGATCCGATTGCCCGTTGGTTGGGTAAGATGGTTTTTGTTTGTTAGGGTTAACGGTTAACCGGCTAACGGGCCAACGGGCAACAGATACTTGGTTTAGGCAACTGTTAAAATTATCGCATATAAATGGAATCTTCGCAAATTTTTCGACCCTGGGAAAAATAAATAATAATGAATTTAGGATGATGTTGAGGTAAGTTTCTGCAGGTATGCCTCCCACTCCATGGGCAGGAGTTGTTTTTTAGCGGTGTTGCAGGTTTTGCAGCAGGGCACTACATTGCCGCGGGTGCTTTTGCCGCCGCGTGCAATCGGAACGATATGATCCATGGTCAGCTCCTTGGGCGGTGTTTTGCTGCCGCAGTAATAACACACCCCTTTGGCCAACTGGCGCTTCCACCATTGGGATCCGCGCAATTCCCGGGCTTTGTGGCGTTCGCGCTTCAGATCCGATTTTTCCAGATCATAGGCAAAGGGTTCGGGGGATTTTTTTTTCTTCATGTTATTTTTAAATGAGCGTGTTTAGTATTTAGTGTTTTGTGTTCAGCGGTTCAATAACGAATAGATATGTTTATATGTAAAATCAAATACCAAATTCCAAAAACGAAACACCAAATACCTGATGAAATTACCTTTTGGTGTTTAACTGCTCCTGCTTGCATAATATATTTCCTAACCAATTTTTAATTTCCTGATTTAAAATTTCATAATAGGCGTCGGAGCCGCCCAGGCCGCGGCGGCCGAAAAAATAATTGATTTCAAGCATCAGGGGCTTGCTGTCTTTATGAGTCGAGGCAAAGATGACATCAAAGCCGGCCAGATTGATGCCGGTTTTGCCACAAAAAGATGTTACGAAACCCTTTGCCACCTTTTGTTGCTCGGGAGCAAAAGCGGCATCGATGCGTGCCCCCTGCGATACATTTGACCTAAACGTTTGGGTATCTTCCTGAATCCGCCAGTATGAAATCAGGGACTGGCCGATGATGGCGACCCGCAGGGTCCTGCCCTGTATGGGGACGTATTCCTGTATTAAAAAGCCTTTTTGACCCGAGCGCTCAAAATCGATGGCTTTTTGCAATATTTCTGCAAGATTTTCCGAGGAATTTATCAGAAAAACAGTTTCGCCTTCACCTCCCCAGTCAAATTTGAAAACCCATGGCATTTCAAAAGCAAGATCTTCGGCGTTCTCACCATACTGCCGCCTGAAATCCGTCAGGGCAGCAAAGGTTTCGGTACGCGGGTGAGCAGCGCCGCTTTTTTGGAACAGCTGGATCTGACCGATTTTTCCGGGATAAGCAAAACGCGCATCATAATTGGGAAAAACATGACGGCAATTGTCGATGGCCATCTCGTACAGAGATTGACGGCAGCCTTGGGGCAATACAATCGCCTTGGCGGCTTTGATGGCGGCCAGATCATCTGTATTGGGCTCGCGCCCGGCACAGATAATGTTTTGGTCTGCTTCAAATAAAGGATGAAAAGAGACGATCATAGTTTAATTTACCACAAACACCGGCCTCGCTTTGAGGTCAAGGCAGTTACGCTACTTACCCGGAAAGTTGTAGATTTTTATTGGACACCAAAAATTAAGTTAACAAGATTGAGAATAAAGTCAAGCAGTTCGAGAAATTGAACATAGATAAATGCCTGTCCGGCGGGACCTGGGAATAGGTGTCAAATGCGGGGCATTGGATTTCAGCAGAGATCGCGCTGCGCGCCTAAACCGGTGGGGGCTGCAGAGCATGCGTGCTTGTGCCACCCACCGGTAAGCGAGATGCGCGCCAGCAGGAGATATCCGATCTAAGGGCTATTAGTTTGCCGTGGATTGGTAAAACTGAACTTCCAAAAAGTGATCTATTTTATACTGCTTGGGTTCCAGACGTCTTTGAATCATCGCCTGAACCAGCAAATCCCTTTGGGTATCAAAGAATTGTGCCTTTTTATCCTGGAGCGTTGCATGATGCCGCAGTGTCGCGGACCCGGAAGTGTGCAGCAAATCCGCCTGTGATTCGCACTTCTCTATCTTTTTGACGATGCTGTATTCATATAATGTGGCCAGGTCAACCATTTCATTGGAAAGCTCAGGTGAGTGCAGCGAACTTAACAAAGCACCCAAAGCGATCATCAAGCCAATGATCAATAATTTAGTGTACATGTTGCCCTCCTTTGCTTTCATTTTTTATCTAAAAGGCTCCATGTCTTCGGGTTTCAAAAAGCAGAATCAATCAAAAGGACTCGGGTGAGTTCATATTCAGAAATGTTTACGGAATCTGCGGAAATCTTGTGTCTCAACTCTACGGGAAATGGATACTTTCTAAGCCTTCACATTTCAGAGGAGCAAATGTGGTGCCAGGGGTTTCAATTGGGGCAAGAAATACACATAGGATGACTTAACATATTTATATATATAATATATTTTTAATTGATGGAAAGATATGGCTCTCGCAGCTGTCGCGGTTAGGTTTCAAAAAGTGTCAACTATGTTTACAGGTATTGACTAGTTAGTTGCATTTATTACGTCCAATTTCATACCTGGATATGGGTTTTAGTTTTTTGATTGGATCGACAAAAAATAATGTCAGGGTGGGGACCAATGCGCCGGTGGGCGTCGCCATTCTTGATTGGGAAAGGCCTTCTGTGATTGCTTTTTTCGCTCTTCCGGGTCAGTCGCGCAGGCCAGCATCAGCATTGTGGCAGTCACCAAAGCCGCCAGTATCTTCAACATCTTCATGATATAATCCTATTTTCCTGTTCTTCTGTAATCAAGGGCAAAGACTATGCAAGTTTTAACGCCGCCATAGACAAAATCCAAGTGTTTTTAAACCAATTTCAATCAATAGCGCCGATGCTAAAAAAAATTATCCGGCCCCAGGCCGATCCCTGCTCGGGGGCCGGATAGCGATCCCTGATGGCCTGGCCTTGATCGGGTGCGATGATACCGGCGTTGACCCACCCGTCTATTTCAGCAATCAGCCATTTAATGTGTTTTTTCATATGCGATCAGACCATCCCGGTCGTAATGTCAGTTGGTTTCACTAGACAGTTTTAGAGGTATTACGCCCGTCAAATTGTAGTCATGATTGACGAAAAAGATCAAATTTATCGTTATTTTTTAAGCCAAATTGTCAAATGCTGTCAAATGCTGTCAAATGCTGTAAAGTAATGTAAAATATTGAAAATATTACTATTTTTAGCTTGATCCAATTTGTTTATTTTGCTAGAATTCCGCCACAAATTCACACCTGAGTAAAGCTTAGCTGTAGGGGTAACTTTATTTCTGCTGAAGGGGGAGCATGAATGAAGCTATTTAAAGGGGGCGGCAGGGCTTTTTTTGGTATTTTTTGTATTTTTGTCCTAATCTTAATTTCATCAAAAGCATCAATTGCCGATGACAGCACCGTTGTCCCACAAGAAACCGACCCAAATTTAATTTCGACACCTGAACCCGTCTCAGAACCTGCCGTATTTGCATCGATAACTTCCGATAAAAAAACCGAAACAAGCCAGGGTGAGGTGTCATCTGATGAATCAGTGCAATCCGTTCAAGCGGCAGCCACATCTTCATATCAGGACTTACCCGGCTCAAATGATGCTGGCGGCAAATCAATAGCCTTGTCAGCGCTCACGGTCGATACGTTTCAATTTACCGGAGCAGCCGCCGGAAAAATTCCAATCTTTGTACCGCCCGGAAGGTTGGGTATCCAGCCGAAACTGGCTTTGATTTACAACAGCTACCTGAAAAACGGCTGGGTAGGTGTTGGCTGGGACCTGGATCTGGTGGCCATTCAGCGGTCAACCCGGCATGGGGTTGATTATGGCGGCAACGATTTTGTCGTTTTAATAAATGGCTCTTCATCCGAGCTTGTGGAAAGGCACGAATGGGGATCGGACTACTACGGCGCCAAAATCGAAAGTCGTTTCACCAAATATCAATATAAAGGCGATGCGGGCTGGGAAGTTACCGGCAAAAATGGCACCCGATATTTTTATGGGACCAGCTCTGCTTCGCGGCAGGTTGATCCTGATGATAGCAGCCGTGTGTTTAAATGGTGTTTGGACAGGGTGGAAGACAGCAACGGAAACTTTATGACCGTTGCCTATACAAAAGAACTGGGTCAAATTTATCCGGATCAGATTGATTACACCGGTAACGGAAACCTGGCGCCGGCAAATACCGTCAAATTTTATCTGGCCGGTCGACCCGATGTTGTCGATCGCTACACGGCCCGCTTTAAGGTGACCACCGCTAAAATACTTGAGGCGATCGAGGTACATGCAAACGGGCAACTGGCAGGCCGCTATCAATTGACTTACAAGGACCAGAACCCAAGCACTTCGCGTTCGCTGCTTCACGCGGTAACCCAGTATGGCAGTGACGGGCAAACGTCGCAGCCCCAAACCGAATTTACCTACACAACAAAGGAAGCCGGTTTTGAAAATTTGGGGTCTAACTGGATTGAGTCAGGCTATAAGAATTTTGCTGATGACCCGGGTCTTATTCGGCCGATGGACGTCAATGCCGATGGCAGACAGGATATTGTGATCGGCCCGAGCGGTTCCGGTAAATGGTTTGTGCTGAGATCCGCCGAAAATCAAATGATCAACGATGGTGCCTGGATTGAGGGTGCCTATAAGAACTGGAAAGATAATCCTGACCGTATTCGCGCCATGGATGTCAATGCCGATGGCATGATGGACATTGTCATCGGTCCGAACAAGTCCGGTAAATGGTTTGTGCTGCGCTCAACAGGCACGGATTTTGTAGATGATGGGGCCTGGATAGCCGGTGCTTACGGCGGCTGGCATGATAATGCGAATCGCATACGCCCCGTGGATGTCAATGCCGATGGCATGACGGACATTGTCATCGGTCCGAATAAGTACGGTGATTGGTTTGTGTTGCGCTCAACGGGCACGCAATTTGTAGATGATGGGGTCTGGCTAACCGGCGCCTACGGTGGCTGGCATGATAATGCGGACCGCATACGCCCTATGGATGTTAATGCCGATGGCATGGTGGACATTGTCATCGGTCCGAATAAGTCGGGCAACTGGTATGTACTGCGCTCAACAGGCACGGATTTTGTAGATGATGGGGCCTGGATAACCGGTGCTTACGGCAACTGGTATGATAATGCGGCAAAAATACGGCCTATGGATGCCAACGGTGATGGATTTGCGGATTTGGTCATCGGGCCCAGCGGATCGGGCAACTGGTATGTGCTGCTTTCCACCGGCGATAGTTTTTCAGATGAAGGCGCCTGGATGACAAACAGCTTCGGCGGCTGGAAAAATTACCGCATTCGTTCTGCTGACGTCAATGGAGACGGGATGCAGGATATCGTATTGGGTCCCAATGGCTCCGGGGAGTGGTACATCTTGATGTCCACCGGAAGCAGTTTTATCAACAAGACCGAATGGAAACTTAAAGGCCTTTACGACAGCTGGCGGAAAAAAGAAAAGGCAGCTCATGTCCGTCCCATGGATGTGAATGGAGACGGTATGCACGATATTGTTATCGGTCCCAATAATTCCGGCAATTGGTTTGTCTTGATGGCCGGCGGATCTTATCCGGATCTGCTGGCTCAAGTTGATAATGGCGCCGGCGGGTCAACCGCCATTGATTATCTGCCCTCTTCACATTATGCCAACGATTTTTTGCCCTTTGTCTTGCATCCGGTCTCGGAAATAACCGTAAACGACGGATTGGACAATTTGGCCGGTACGGCGTTCAGCTATACGGGGGGGCGCTATGATATTGAAAGCAGGGAATTCAGAGGGTTTCATACCGCCGTGCAGACCAGCGCACCGGGTACGCCGCATGAAACCGTCACACTTACACAATTTCATCAAGACGAATATCTTAAAGGCAGACCATCTCAGGTTGAGTTCAAAGAGCCCGGTGAAACCGGCGCGCTGCTGTCCAAGACAGCTTTCTCATGGTTTGTGGAATCTTATGTAGCGGCAAATTTGCCTTATGCCGCGCATTGTTTTGTCTACCTGCAGCAAAAAATCGCCGAATCATATGATGGTGCGACAACAACCCGCCAAGAAATTTATCAATACAATAGTGCCAATGGAAATCTGCTTTCAAAAACCATATCCGGCACCGATGGTGAGACGCTGACATCCACCTACCAGTATTCAAATTTTGGAAACTGGACATGGCGCCCAACGCAGGAAACCATTGAAGGCAGTAGCAGCGGCAAGGTGCGCGAAGCCTATTACGGCTATGAATCCGATACCGGCAATTTATTGTACAAAGTATTCTGGTTGAGTGATGGTGACAACCCCAGGCTCGAGATGACCTATGACCCGTACGGCAATCAGCAAACGGTTAAAGACGCCAGAGGGAACATCACCGCCACTGAATACGATACCATCACCTATACCTTTCCCGTAAAAATAATTTATCCTGAAACCAACGGCATTTCTCACATCGTTGAAAACGAAGCCTGGGATTACCGCTTTGGCAAAGTGATCACCACCAGAGACGAAAACGGTAACCCAACCGAATATGCTTACGATGAATTCGGGCGGCTGGTGCAGGTGGATTTTCCCAATGGCGGGCAGGTGACCACCGAATATGTCGATACTGAATTTCCCCGCTATGTGGTCACCAAAGTCAAAGAAGACCCATCCGGCAGCACCATCGATACCTATCAATATGTTGACGGGCTGGGCCGGGAAATTCAGACGATCTCCTTTGGCGAGGCCGGCAAGTCCATTGTCACCAAAAAGTTTTATGATGCCCTGGGGCGCAACGATCTGGCCGAAGGCCCGTTTTTTGCCGCCGGTGTGGATTATCCTTTAAGTCCTTCCGATGCTTATCCCTGGCAGCAGATCACTTTTGATCTTCGCGGCCGGCCGGAAGCCGTTGAAAGCGCCGATGGTGAATATGGCTCGGTTGTCACCACGTTTGACTACAACGGCCTGTCAGCAACCGTCACCGATCCGGACGGCAGCCGTAAAACCGAGCGCAAAGATTATCTGGGGCGGGTGGTTGAGGTCGTCGAGCATGCCGATCAGCAGGACTATGTCACCCGCTATGCCTATAATGCCGCCGGGGACCTGCTGACCGTCAATGACCATTACAGCAACACAACCACCATCGATTATGATACACTGGGCCGAAAAATCAGCATGAATGACCCGGACATGGGCTACTGGGAATATACCTATGACTCAAACGGCAATTTGATCACCCAAATCGATGAAAAACTGCAGACAATATCATTTAACTATGACGTGCTAAATCGGATCATTTCAAAAACCTACTCAACAAATGACCCAACCGTTACCTACACCTACGACAACCTTGACATTGCTCATGGAAGAGGTCGTCTGTATGCGGCATCCAACGCGCATGCAACCACCATCTATAACGCCTATGACGAGATCGGCAACATTAAAAGTTTTTCTAAAACCATTGCCGGAGATGCCGCCACCTATACCACTCAATACACCTACGATCTGTCCGGCAAGCTCATAAACACCGCTTATCCGGATGGTTATCAACTGACCAATACCTACCATCCGAAAAGCGGTTTGCTTGAAGCCGTCAGAGACCCACAATCCAGCCTGCTGGCATATATGTCAAATTATACGCCCACCGGTAAAATCGGCCGAATTGATTATCGCAACACGGTTACTACGGAATATGCCTACGATCCGGAATCCACCCGCCTGATGTCGATTGTCACCCAGGGGCCGCAGGTGGTCGGCAATCAATCCGCCAGCGCGTCAATTGGGGTTGGCAGTGCGAGTCAATCTGCATCCATGACGGGGATAGGGGTGCCCGCGCCGACGCCCGAACCGTATTATCAGAACAAAACATATGCCTATACACCGGCGGGCAACATCAAAGAAATGACCAACAATATCGAAGGGGTCAGCTTTTACTGCACCTACGACAAACTGCACCGGCTCAAATCTGAAACCAATACCGGCGCTTATGATCCGATCAGCTACACCTACGGCGCCACCGGAAATTTAACCGCCAAAACCATCGGCAACCGCTCCTTTGACTACACCTATGACACTTGGCACAAGCATGCGGTTAAAACCATCGACGTCAATGGTTTCGACTTTCAATATGAATACGACGACAACGGCAACATGATCAGCGGGCCAGACTTTAGCGATCCGGCCCAGGTGGCCACCCGCAGCATCAGCTACAATGCGGACAACATGGTCACCCGTATCGTGCACGCTAAGGGCGGAAGCCAGGTCACCACTGATTTTACCTATGACGGTGACGGTGTGCGGGCCAAAAAGGTTATCGGCGGCGGCAGCACCACCTATTACATCGGCGCTCATTTTGAGATCAAAAACGGCGTAGCCACTAAATACATCTTCGCCGGCAATCTGCGGGTTGCGATGATTAAAGGTGCTGAGACCAGCTATTTTCATAAGGACCATCTGGGCAGCTCCACGGTGATGACCGATGCTGCCGGTGAGATGGTGGAGTCGTCATCGTATATGCCTTTTGGCGCGCTGCGCAGTCACAGCGGGACGGAGGTTTCCGATTACAAGTACACTGACCAGGAATTTGACCCCGAATCCGGTCTTTACAATTACAACGCCAGGCTTTATGATCCGGTCATCGGCCGTTTTATCAGCGCAGATCCGTTTGTCCAGGCGCCTTTTGATCCCCAGACGCTCAATCGCTACAGCTACTGTCGCAACAACCCGTTAATCTACATTGATCCTTCGGGGTACGGGTTTTTCAGCAATTTATGGGACAAAGTGAAGGGATTTGCTGATGATGCGACAAAATTTGTAACGACAAATGTTACCAGTGTTGTTCTCACAAATATTATATTTAGCGTATTTGATATAGCCGTCCCAGGTCTTGGGTTAGCGATTCAAGCTGGCATCGCCTCGGTATCCTATTTAGCCGGTGATTTTGCAGGGGATAAAGTCGAAAACGCCATCAAAGATGGAGGCTCTTCATCTAAAAATGGCGTCAGCTTAAATAGTGTTGGATTCGCATCATCAAACCAATTCGGCAATAGTTCATTCGGAACAACATTTGATGGATCAGCGCCATTTGTTAATTATTCACAAACTTATGGTGGTAATTTTGATTATAAATCCGATTACTACAGTGCCAATATTGTCTCCCAAGGTCATATAAGTGATGGTACCTTTAGTGAAGCAATAGATAGAATTTATAAGGGATATTACTTCGGGACAGGTTTTGGTGACTATGCAGCAAATTGGTATGCAGATAAATTAGTCGACGCCGATAAATGGTATGAAAAGTTAGCCTATGGTGCGGGACTGTCCCTTGCTGTACTCTGGACACCAAATACCTGGTATAAAACAGCTGGGGTTTTAGCCGGTGGAGCATATTTAGGCCTTCAAGACCCGAAACGATTAGAAATCATCACTAGGCTACTAATGCACCTCTATGCAAAGGAACCAGTGTCAACTTTACCAAAGCACGTTCCAATGGCACAAAAGATAACTAAACATATTCGCTAAATTTTAAGCAAATTTGTAAATAAATGATTAAGAAAATATCTGAGAAAAAAACCGTCGTTTTTCAATACACACTTTGGAGAAAAATATATGCTATATTTTTATTTGTCGCGGTGACCTTACCTATTCTTGTAGGATGTGCTTCCGAAAATAAATTATTTGCTGGAATACTGGTTGCTTTATTTATAATGTTGCTTTTTGATTGCTACTTTAAAATAGTATTTGGTAAAATACTTATTAAAGAAGACAGACTAATAGTTGAACATGGAGGAGTATTTTGGAAATGGTTTAAAAAAAAAGAAGCTTTTCCTTGGAGAATATACACTTTCAAGGCATATTACTTCTATTATAAAGGTGAAAATCAGTATTCTTCTATTCATGTTACAGATTTAGAGGAAAAACAGTGTTTGATATTAAAAGGACAAGCCATTAAATCATTTTCCCATCTAATAAAACTTTTAAAAAAATATAATCCCAAAACTAAGTTGCTCAGTTTAGAAGAACATATCCGTAAGAAGGGTTTTCGCGGACTATTCTCCAAATAATTGAGATTGATATAGGTATTCTTTAATTTGAAAAATATTACATTGAAGGAAAAACTAGGGGGACGCCCATAAAATTATAAGATTCTAGTAAGCGCAATGTTACCTATAAATTAATCTGCACTCTACAAAGCAAGCATAGATGCAAGACCCTTAGACGTAGCTTTAATTATTTTTACCAAGGGCTTATTCAGCCCGGGTGCTCTATTGCGGTGCTTTGGCAGCTTCTTGTTTTTGCGGTATACCGCTGGCGATATTGCTGGCGCCGAGAATGGCGGCCGCGCCTTCAAAACCACCGGTTGATCCGGTGACCAGTGTTGTTGGTATTTTAACGATTTCAGGATTTTCAACTGCCGCGTTCAGCACTTTTTCCAATACGGCAAGCTGCATGACGCGCTCCTGACCCAACACAGTAGACTGGGCCTTCTGGCCGGTTGCAATTTCAATCAGCTTCAATTTTTGCCCCTCGCCTTCCAGCTTAGCGGCCAGTTTATCTTTTTCAGCGATTTTCACCCGGATCTCAGCCGCCACCAGCTCAGGCTGCTGATCGGCTGTTGCGCGGGCTTTTTGAGTTTGAATACGCTGATCCTGAGCCTCTCTTTCGCGTTTGAAGGTCTCCTGGAGCTGCTCGGCCAGTTGCTCCCGCAGCCGGGCCACCAAAAGCTCAGGCGGCACCACCGAATCCACCAGGCGCACGTCTTTGATCGTGACACCGGCTTTTTTGCCTTCAGGAATAACCGATGCTTCAATTCGCTGCTCTACAGCCGCCCGGTTTTCGTCGATCAGGCTCAGCACTCTTTCTGCTGCGCAAATATTTCTGACCACCGAACGGATGGATGGGGTGACCACCTTGTCTTCCGCGGCAGCGACATTGCCGACCGAGGCCACCAGAAACGGGGCATCTTTGGGCTCCACCTGTACCTGTATGCGCAGCTCCTGGGGTACCAGCCAGCCTTCCATACGGGTAAAAATGGCTGAATCGGCGGCATCTTCTGGAATGGAAACGGTTTCCGAGCGCTCTTTTTGCTCAATTTTGCCGTCCTGGGTGACCTGCAGGTCAATATAGCGGCGACTGTAGCCGCCTTTATAGTTCCAGGTCTGCACCCGGGTATCAACCACCGTAACGTTATAAGCGGTACGGTTCAGATAATAGCGGCCGGGCTGCAGGGGATCTTCCCAGACACCGACGGATCCTTTTGTAACCAGCGGAACGGCCAGCGACCCCTCAAGCTCGAAAGGTATTTGCGCAAGCTCATAGGATTCGGTTTCCTGCACGTTTGATTTGATAACACCCACAAAACCCGCCGGTATATCGGTGGCTTCGTTTAGCTGAATATTAAACAGGTATTGATTTAAGCGGTATTTGCCCGGCGGCAGGACGGTTAGCTGGGGTCCTTTCTGTCCGCCGGTTTTTAAAAAATATTCGGCTTGGAGCATCTTTTGAAACTGATCGTTGGGCCATGAATCGGCCAGATATTGGCCTTCTCTGAGTGGGGCGCCATCTTTGGCCACCATATAGCCGTAGGTACCTTCCTTGATGTCAATGACCGGGTATTCTTCCACATCAAAAAGCACGTTGAGCAGCAGTCTGAAGTGAAAGCCGGGTGGCAGGATTTCTGCCTGGGGCCCCTTCTGGCCATTAAAGGCGACAATTTGTCCAGGCGGCATGGGCTCGCCCAAATAAATTCGTTTAAGGTGACCAATGCGGGCCGCATCGATGATCACAAAAGAGGTTGAGAAAATCAAAAAGGCCGCAATTACACCGCAACCGATTTGGCACGGTAAAATGTATTTGCGCAGCGGGTTATCTTCGTCGATCTTTTTGCTGTTGCCTTCCTCGTCGACGACTAGCTTTTGCCGGGTTTTGGGGATTAATCTGGGGATGAGGGTAATGCCAAGAATAAATAAAACGGCAAAGACCAGTCGTAGCATAGCGAACCTCCTTATGGCCTGATGTTGAATTGGTTTTTAGCGGTTATATCGAATGAGAAAGGTAGGATGAGAATACCGCTGAATGTCGTTCCTCAGTGTACTTCTTTATATATGGTAGCACATATGTTCATTAAATTACAAATTTTGCCCAAAAAGCTAAACAACAAACCAAATATCCGCTTTTGGTAGGGGGACGCCCATAAAATTATAAGTTTCTTTCCAATTTAAAATTTGCTATATCTAAATGCATGCCACGTAAAGCCCGCATAGATGCCCCAGGCGCCTTACATCATATTATCGTTCGCGGCATTGAAAAGCGGGATATTTTTAAAGACAATACCGATCGTAAACGCTTTGTCCAGCGTCTGGGTGATATCTTAAACGAAAGCCAAACCCCCTGTTATGCCTGGGCTTTACTCCCCAATCATTTTCATCTGCTCTTAAAAACTAGCCTCACCCCCATTGCCACTATCATGCGAAGGTTGCTGACGAGCCATGCTGTAAATTTTAACCATCGTCACAAAAGAAGCGGGCATTTGTTTCAAAACCGTTATAAGTCTATTTTGTGCCAGGAAGAAAGCTATTTGCTGGAGCTTGTGCGTTACATTCACCTCAATCCATTACGCGCAAATCAGGCATATAATTTAAAAAAATTAGACGAATACCCGTATGGTGGCCACTCTGTGCTGATGGGCCATTATCAAAATGATTGGCAATCAGTGGATGAAACCCTAAAGCTGTTTGGGAAAAAAGCGTCTAAGGCCCGCAAGAGATATCGTAAGTTTGTCAAAAAGGGTGTAAATCAGGGCCGCCGATCCGAGCTGGTCGGTGGTGGTTTGATTCGGAGTGTTGGCGGATGGCATGCGTTCAAGGCCCTTGATCATACCGATGGTCACTTAAAAAGTGATGAGCGCATACTGGGTGACAGTGATTTTGTCGAACAGGTTTTAAAAAAGGCGCAGGAGAGACTTGATCGCCAATATCAACTGAAAGCTGAAGGATTTACAGTTGATCAACTTGCCCAGCGAGTGGCTGATATAATCGGCGTTAAAATTGAGCAGGTATGGGAAAAAGGCAAACATCCGCAAACCGTTAAAGCCCGCAGTTTGCTGTGCTATTGGGCAGTGCGTGAGTTAGGCATCAGCGCCACTGAGCTTGCCAGACGAATCGGGATCACCCAGCCGGCCATCAGCCAGTGTGTAAAAAGAGGCGAAAATATTGCCAGAGAAGAAGAATTTAAAATAAAGGATGCCTAGAATCTTATAATTTTATGGGCGTCCCCTTGCGGTACCTGAGAAACTTATAATTATATGGGCGTCCCTCTAGTGAAAGTGTTTAGGCGATAGATTTAAAGTGGGTTTTACATGCCTTGTCCTCTTCTGGTTACCGTTCGGATGGGTAACAATTTAGCAATTCGGCCAGATTGATCTACTTCCACCGTGGCATTGCGAATTGCTGAATACCACACACCGACTTTCCTTCCGGTTTGATCAATGATGTTGAATCCCCAGGGTTCTGTGGTGCGACCCGTAGCCTGGAGCGATACCCGGCCGACCAGGTTGCGAAAATCTTCTGAATTTGCATCAATTTTGACCCATAGCGGTGAATCTAGCGTGAAGTCCTTGTGAATGCCGACGATGACAAATGGCCGGCTAGACGAGCCTCTGTAGTAATAGGTGTGATCCGGCAGGATCTGATAGGCCTGAAATGCCTGGGTAACATCAGGATTGGATGCTAGCCGACCGTAATTTGAGGCGGTGCAGCCCATCAAGACGATTAATATCATCATTACGCATGATATCGTTGGCCACAATTTTGCGGTGCCGATTTTTGATATTTTCATAGGATAAAATTTTTTAGAAACGGGTTGGGGGTTGGAAATAGACGATTTGAAAACATGCGCACGGGGGTGTGTTGAGTCAAGTTAAATATTGGGATCGATAGATAAAAAAGGACCTTCCTGACACCCATCTGATGTCAAAAAAGGTCCTGCAATTATCATCTGGCTGGTTGTGGTCTTAAATCAGCCCTTTTTCAGATGCCATATGGGCGATCTCTTCGGTAGACATGCGATTCAGCTGCTCAACTGCTATTCCCAACTCAGCTGCCGCAGCCTTTTTTAGGTCGTCGGCCTCAGGGCTGTCTAAAAATTCAGTTGGAGCGGCCTGCGAATAATTGTCACTATCTGAAGATGGATGACCATTTGCGGCTCTGATCTTTTTTTTCGAATACCACAGAAAAATGTTCAATAAAATAACCACAATACCAAGTATGAGTAAGAAAAGTTTCATATTGAGATACCTCAACTAAGTTATTGGCATCTATTTCAAATACTTTAGGGGTGATCTCAAATATGCAGCAAAGGTCGGATAATTGAGCCTGTTGCCTGTTTGACAGACAGCAGTTCAAGAGCAAATTGATCGATGAAGGGGCTTTATTTAGCAGCTTCTTTGTGCTATCATATTAGGTAGTTTGTGAGAGTCTTGAGAAAGATGTACATCCTTGAAAAGGGGGGCAGTTCATGGTGGGTTGCCCCCTTTTTTACAGGCAGTCGCAAACGTATCAAACTTAGAAAAGGGTTGACGCTTTGAACAATTTGACCTTCATCGGCCTCAGCTTAATCGGTTTTGTGATCATTTTTCTTTTGCTTCGATTTCTGCCCCGCTTAAAAGCGAAAAAAGGTGATCGTTCAAGTGCGCAACATTCTTCTGCTGTGCCCCGGCAGCAGGCAACGGGCCCCCAGAGGGTTTATAAAATTTAAACCCATTCCTACAGGCAACCTATTCTCTGAAGCGATTCCTTCCGATGCGGCTTCAGTAACCGTCGCCCGTCTGGCAAATCCTGCCCAGAGACTTCCGGTATTCTGCTGCTATCCACACTATAGCCAGATTGTTTTGTTGGTGACCTATCGGAATTCCGCTGTAATTTCATCATCCACGCCGAAAAGATACGATATCAATGCAGCGCGCATCCACATGCCGTTGCGTTCCTGCTTCCAGTAAGCGGCACGCGGGTCCTTATCGACCTCGATTTCAATTTCATAGCGGCGCGGCAGCGGGTGCATAATGATGCAATGGGATTGGATAACGGAGAGATGCTCTTTAGTGAAATGAAACTCCGGGTAAACGTCAGTTTCTTCAGCCGGGGCTTCGGAATATTCTTTTTGAATGCGGGTCATGTAGATGGCATCCACCTGGGGCATGACACTGGCGAAGTCTTCGGTTTCGTAAAATTCGATGTTGTGCTTTTTAAGAAAACTTTTGATGTCATCTTTCATGCGGAATATTTCCGGTGCGACAAAATAAAGCGTGACATCTTTATAGTTTCGCATCAGATAGCTGAGCGAGCGCACGGTGCGGCCGCGTTTGAGATCACCGACCATGGCAATTTTTTTGCCGTCCATCCCGCCGATGTTGCGAAACGAGCGCTCCAGGGTGTAAATATCCAGCAGGGCCTGGGTGGGGTGCTGGTCGGGCCCGGAGCCCCCGTTGATAATGGCCACCGGCAGGTTGTTTTGATTCAGCAGCCAGGCAGTTTTTTCAGCAAAGCCGGCCTCAGGATGTCGGATGATGATTAAATTCACATAACTGGCAAAGGTGCGGATGGTGTCCTCCTGGGATTCGCCTTTGACTTCCGAGCTGGTGCTGGTGCCGCGAATTTCAGATATTTTCATCCCCAGTATGTGGCAGGCATTGAGAAAGGATATAAAAGTTCGCGTGGAAGGTTGTACAAAATACAGCATGGCACGCTTGTGTGATAGCAGGCCGCTTAATTTGCGGGCCCCCATTTTAGTCAGGGCCATGCGACGGATCTGGGTGGCCAGCTGGCACATCTTATCGAGAAAGGGACGGTCAAACTGCTGGGAAAACAAAATGTCCAACATGCGCCCCTTGCGGATAAAGAAATCGAGCTTTTCGCTTTTTTCGATTTTATAAAAGTCTTCCCATCCTTTGTAGTTTTGAACGGTTACTTCTTTGCGCTCGTCCATTGCACACCTTTCCCCTTATTGTTGGATTTACATATTATTAAAGGAAGAATTTTGGTTTTGCAATAACAAGTCAGCATTTTTAGATCTTGATCTCAGAAGCCCATGGCCGCCATTTTATAAAAATAGCCGAATAAAACCGCCCCGACCAAAGAGAAGACAACATAAAGAACGAAAACACGCCGGACCACTAAGGGCCAGACTGCCGCCATGGCTGGCAGTGTCGTGGTCGGCCCGGCAATCAGAAATGCCAGGGCAGCGGCCGGGTTCATGCCCTGGGTTAACAATCCGCTGATCATCGGCAGCGCGGTCAAAGTGCCGGTATAGGTCGGTATCCCTAAAAGGGCTGCGGTTGTGATCGCCATGGGGTTGTTCTGCCCCAGTGCTGCCGTTATCCATTGTTGGGGAACGTATAGAATAATCAAAGCTTCGAGAAAAAAGGCCAGCGCCATGAATTTAACCACCATCATGGTCGCGCCCAGGGTTTCTTTAAACAGGCGTTGCCGGAATGTCACGGTGGTCTCATCGCAGCCGCAGCCTTGCTTTGCGCTGCTGCCGGCGTCCTCAGCAGGGGGCGCCTTGGCGAACTGAAGACTTTCTGGCAGCATGCTGATGGGTGCTGTGGTTTCGGTTGAACACGAACGGCAACTGGTAGTCATTTCAGGATTAGCAGAAGTAATAACGGGTGCATATTGAAGCCAACGCCCTGGATTGGGGATCAACGGCGGCACCACACGTTTTGAGGGTTTACCATTTGCGAAACCGTCTTTAATTTTCTGCCAGCCTCTCTTCAAAAAGTCCGCAGTGCTTTGTACCCTTACCTCCTTGTGCATGCGCAGGATCTCTTTGCCCAGCCATCCTTTTTGCATGAGCATATGGGTGATGTAGCCAGCGGCCAGACTCATCAAAAGGGTGGCCACCAGGCGCCAGACGGCCAGATTCCAGCCGATCATTCCGACACTCAGAAAAAAAATTTCCGGATCCATTGATGGGGAGGCAATCCAGAAAGACATCACCGGAGCCAGAGGCACTCCGCTGATCAACAATGAGGCAATGACCGGAATAACCCCGCATGAGCAAAATGGGCTAAAAGCGCCCGCTATCGTTGCCAGTAAAATAGCGATCAATGGTCGCGCCTCAAAAGCGCGTTTGATATATTTGGAGGCGCCTGACATCTGAACCGCAACGGCCAGCGGGATGGTGACCAGTAAATACGGCCAGATATGAAGAAAGGCGTCGAAAATGAATTGGCCAATGTCTAAGACGTGTGTGATCATCTTTAATGCCCCTATGGTTTATCGTAAAATTACGATATACAAACGTAAAAAAAACGCTGCTTTCAAGCAGCTCATGTCCCGGCAGCGGGAGCAATCAATTTTAAAAAATATCTGTTACAACTGAACGAAACCATCCAATATTCTTTGCATCCAGCTGATAACAGGTGGCGGTGCCCTCAATAACTCCAGAGATCCAACCGGCCTCTTTTAACACCTTGAGATGCTGGGAAACGGTGGCCTGGGCAATGGGCAGATATTCGACAATATCACCGGTGATGCACCCCGGATGGGTCACCAGGAACTTGATGATCTCAAAACGGATAGGATTGCCGATTGCCTTCAGCATGGAAACCAGCTGCTCCTGTTCTTTGCCGGCGATTTTTAATGTGCAACATGCGGGTGGTATCGCTGTTTTTGTTTGTGTCATGGTAGACTATCCGTTTATCGTATTTTTACGATTAACAATATCAGACTCAAAATAGGGTTGTCAACCCCTGTCAGCTATTTTTTTAATCCCGTTTAAATTAAATTGAAGAAAATCTTTTTGTGAGGTAGAAAATCTGATTATTTCCAAAACGTAACCTTTAAATTTTTAGCGCATAGCATTGTGAAAACCAAAGCCAACGGCCAAAATGATCATCCTTTTGTAAAGTCGCCGCATAAGACACTGTTGTCCATGTCGGTGCCGGTGCTGTTGTCGCTGGTGGCAGAGCCCTTAACAGGCTTGGTGGATACGGCCTTTGTGGCGCGTTTGGGCGCGGAATCACTCGCCGCCCTGGGGGTTGGCACGGTAACGCTTTCAGGCATCTTTTGGATTTTTAATTTCTTAGGCATCGGAACCCAGACCGAAGTGGCCCAGGCTCAAGGTCGCCAGGAATTCAATATCACAAAAGACATCGGGGGCACGGCATTAGTGCTAGCTGTTTTGATTGGACTTTTACTGGTGATGCTTGGCTTGCCTTTTGTGCCCTATGTTTCAAAGGTCATGGGTGCCAGCGGCGCTGTCTATGATTTATCATCGCAATACATTCAAATTCGACTTTTCGGAGCGCCGGCAGTTTTACTGACCATAGCCGCCTTTGGCATTTTCAGGGGAATGCAGGATATGCATACGCCCTTCTGGGTAGCTACGGGTGTCAATACGCTCAACATCATACTGGATCCTCTGCTGATTTTCGGATACGGTCCGTTTCCTCGCCTGGGCGTTTTCGGCGCGGGGCTGGCCAGCACGGTCAGTCAATGGATAGGTGCGATCTGCCTGATGTGGGTTATCCATAAACGATTAGGTCTTGCTTACCGCATACAATTTCGTGATGTCGTCAAACTGGTTAAGATCGGCAGAGATCTGTTTATTCGTACCGGCCTTCTGACGGCATTTTACATTATCACCACCCGCGCGGCCACGCGCATCGGACCGGATGCAGGAGCGGCACATCAGGCCGTTCGGCAGGTCTGGGTATTTTCGTTTCTTTTTTTGGACGCTTATGCGACCACCGGACAAAGCCTGATTGGGTATTTTATCGGTCCGCGGTTAATGGAGCATACCAGAAGAGTTGCGCGAATTGTTTGTTTATGGAGTTTCTTAACCGGCCTGCTGATGGGCGTCCTGCTGTGGTTTGGAAAGCCGCTTGTGATCGCATTTTTTGTTCCGCCTTCGGCGATAAACCTTTTCGTCCCTGCCTGGGCCATAGCCGCTCTCATCCAGCCGGTCAATGCCTTGGCATTTGCCACCGACGGCATTCACTGGGGAACCAGTGACTTTCGGTATTTGCGAAATGCCATTATTATTGCAACGAGTTGCGGCGCCATTGCTATCTATCTGCTCGATGAAACGATCGCAGGCGCGCTTACCTGGATTTGGCTCATTACAGCTTTTTGGATTGTTCTGCGGGCGTTATTTGGAGTGATTCGAATTTGGCCCGGACTGGGAAATAGCCCGCTAAAAAGGAAGCGCACCGATCCAAATTTTAAATAAAAAGTGTTGATTTTGAATGGGGTTTAATCTATAGAAATTTACTATCCTGTAAAACGGCTAACCATCAGCCTACCCTATCAAAATAGCATGCAATTGTTGTCAGTTATACTTTTAACACGCAATTTTTTCCTGACTAGCAAAGTACCGTCTCTGTAAAATTTGTTTTTAGCAATGGTTATCTTTTTGATATTCAAAAAGGTACACCATTATTTCCTATCAACCGGGCTCGATCATTTCAAAACCTTGAGTAAGTTCAATGGCCGCGATAACCAGCCAACCGCAAGTAATCATCTCACAATAAGGAGGCTTAAAATGAATGAACGGAAAATAGGAAGACGTGAGTTTATGAAAATAACAGGGGGGACGATCGGGGCTACCATGATCGCAGGCCCCGGCGCCGTCTTCGCTGCGTCCAAAGCGGGAGCGCCGGTGGATCCCATGAAAATTACAACCGCCACCGCCACCATGGACCCGGTCAGACCGGAGGTGGCCCGTGTGTGCGCCGACGCCTTCAAGCGAATCGGTTGGGACGTCAAGGCGGACCCCATCGATTATAACCTGAATGTCCAAAAGGTGATCATGGAGCATGATTATGACATGTGGTTTGTCATGCTGTCCGGCGCCTCCATTCGCATCGACCCCAATGTTTTCATTTACCAGGTTCACCATTCTTCGCAATATAAGAAAGGTGGCTATAACTGGTATGGGCTGAACGATCCCGAAATCGACAAAATGGCGCTGGCCCAGCAACAGGAAATGGACATTGAGAAAAGAAAAGAAATCGTCTTCAAGGCCCAAGAAATGTGCCATGAAGCTCAGGCCTTGACTGTGGTTGCCTATATGCAGATGACCACCGTCTATCGCTCCGATCGCATCAAGAATGTCGTTCCCATGCTCGGAGAAGGCACCGGAAGTTTCTGGACGGATATTAATATGGAAGTTGTACAGGGTGACGGTTATGTTAGGACAGCCCGCCCGACGCCTTTGAAGATGATGAACCCGGTGGCGGCCAAGGACACCACCGAGTTCATGGAGTTGCGGATGATATATGATCCGCTGTTCAGGGTTGGTCCTGACGGGAACATGGTGCCCTGGGCGGCCGAGTCTTACAAGGTAATCGATCAGTTGACGCTTGACCTAAACATCCGCAAGGGAATGCTCTGGCACGACGGCAAACCGCTGACTGCTGAAGACGTCAAATTTACCTTCGATTACTGCAAGCAGTGGAAACACCCCTTTTTCTACCAGATCCTGAAACGGGTGGCGAGCGTCGATATCACAGGCGCGAATTCCGTGCGTATTAAACTGGCGGAATCTTACGCCCCCTTTATTCCCAACCTTTTGGGCGGCATGTTCCTGATCCCCAAACATGTTTGGCAGGATATCCCCGAGAAGGTTGACGTGAGCGATCCGCTCAACTACCCGAATGAGAAACCCATCGGCAGCGGCCCATTCAAGCTGGATTACTGGGACCGGGGCCGGGAATTCAAGGTGTCAGCCTTTAAAAAGCATTTCAATCCGCCCAAGTGCGCCGGAATTATCGGGATCGTTTACGGTTCCCATGATGCGGTTGCCGCGGCTATCGAAAAAGGTGAATGTGACCGCAACCGATATATCCTTAAACCCAGTCTGCTGCTGGATCTGCAAAAGGTCAAAAACGTTGTGGCTAAAGGGTATCCCAACCATGGCTTCTACAACCTGGGCTATCATACCCGCCGGCCGCCACTGAACGATCCGGCCTTCAGAAAGGCCATCGCCCATGTCATCCCCAAGGAATTGATTATCGAGGCCATATTGTCCGGCCTGGCCGATCCGGGCGGTTCGGTCATCGCACCGGCCAATAAATTCTGGCATAACCCGGCGGTCAAGCCATTCCCCGAGGATGTCAACAAGGCCAAAAAGATCCTGGCCGACGCAGGCTACACCTGGAAAAAGGGCAAACTCCACTATCCGGCATAAATCGAATATTGCCCTCTAACATTGGAGGCGACCTGAACGCGTCGGTCGCCTCCACATCAGTAGAGGAGAAAAAAGGTGCAAGAATATATCATCCGCAGAATCTTATACACGATTATGACGATATTTGCGGTGGCAACAATCCTTTTTTTTATTTTTCGTGTCATGCCCGGCGATCCCACCGCCCAGGTGATCAGCCCAGCCCTGGATGAGGCGGCCCAGGCCCGGTTAAAAGAGGCATTTGGACTGGACAAGCCTTTGATCATGCAATACGTCCTGTACCTTAAAAACCTGGTCACGCTCAACTGGGGCCGATCCTACACCACTCAGCATGAGGTATTCGGCATCCTTGCGTATCGTTTCTGGAACACGATCTTTCTGATGGGCGCCGCCATGAGCTTTACCTTGGTGATTGGCGCGGGCCTGGGTATGCTGATGGCTTGGAAACGTGGCAGCGCCCTTGACGTGGGTTCCACCGTGAGCGCCTTGGTCCTTCAATCCGCTCCTCCTTTTGTGACCGGTATCCTCTTTTTAATAATCTTAAGCTACCGGCTTGATCTTTTTCCAACCGGCGGCATGGCCACCCCGGGCATGCGATTGGAGACAGGGATTCAAATGCTTTTCAGCAAGGATTTCCTGCACCACCTGGTGTTGCCGACGATCACCACTGCCTTTTACTATCTGGCGACTCCGATGCTGATCATGCGGGATTCCATGCTCGAGGTGACCGGTAGCGATTACATTGAGCTGGCCCAGGCCAAGGGATTGTCCCCCAACAGGGTCATGATGAAACACGCTGCCCGTAACGCGCTATTGCCGGTGTTTACTGTTTCATCAGTTCTGATCGGGTTTGCACTGGGAGGGCAGGTCATTGTCGAGCAGGTTTTCTCCTGGCCCGGCATGGGCCAGTTGATGGTTGAAGCAGCTTCTTCGCACGATTACCCGGTGGCGCAGGCCACTTTTTTGATGCTGGCGGCTCTGGTTATTGTCCTGAATCTGGTGTCGGATATTGCCTATTGTTACCTGGATCCGAGGATATCCGTGGGTGGTGGAAAACACTAAAGGTTTCATGGACCCATCCACCTACCGGCTCATCAGGAAGGAAGCCGTTAGCGGGAAGTCCGGCATGGCCAACCAGGGGTTTTGCCGGGACCGACATATTCAAAACCGACTACCAAGGGAGCCAATGGAATGAAACTGGAAAGCATAAAAGACTTTTTTGTTACCCAGTACGGCATTATCACAAGCAACCGTTTCGGTATCTTCGGCGCTGTGATTCTCATTTTTTTCGCTGTGGTCGCCATTCTGGCCCCCTGGATTGCCCCTCACGATTTATGGGAGCCACTGCGGGATTCCAATGGCAAGCTGGCCATGCTAAGGCCGCCATCGTTGGAGTTTCCGCTGGGCACCACCGCCATGGGCCGCGACATTTTGAGTCAGATGATCCTCGCCACCCGGACCACATTCCTGATCGGATTGGTGTCCGGGCTGATCTCCATCATCATCGGCGCCAACATTGGGCTGTTCTCAGCTTACTATGGCGGAAAAATTGATGAAATTCTAATGCGTTTTACCGATATCGTGTACGGCATGCCCTTCCTGCCGTTTCTAATCGTCTTGATCTCACTTTTCGGCCGCAATATTTGGTTTGTGATTATCGCCATCTGTTGCATCGTCTGGCGCACCTCGGCCCGGGTGGTTCGCTCCCAGGCCCTTTCCATCCGGCAACGCCAGTTCATCATGGCGGCCAGGGCCAGAGGTTGCAGCAATTTGCGCATCATTTACGGGCATATCATGCCCAACATCCTGCCGCTATTACTCCTCTATACCTCTTTTAACATTGCCTGGTCCGTTCTTGCTGAGGCTGGCGCCAGCTTTTTAGGATTTAGCGATCCGGACAACCTTACCTGGGGCGGCATGTTATATAACCTCTGGATTTCGGGAAAAATCCGGACGGCATGGTGGTGGTTTGCCTGGCCCTCGATCTGTATTATCCTGATGGTCAGCGCCCTGGTTTTCATTTCCCGGGCGTACGAGGAAGTGGCCAATCCACGCCTAAAACAGCGATAGCGGAGATAACACCAAATGATTTTAGAAATAGAAAATCTGAAAACCCATTATCAAACAGAGCAGGGTGTCGTAAAGGCCAATGACGGGATCACTTTATCTATCGATGAAAACGAGGTCGTCGGCCTTGCCGGTGAATCCGGTTGCGGCAAATCGACCCTCATTCGCACCCTAATTCGTCTGGTTCCCAAAAGCGCTCATGTATCGGCTGACAAAATGGAATTTAAAGGACAGGACATTCTTTCCATGCCAGAGAAAGATTTCCGGGAAAAAATTCTCTGGCAAGGAATCGGCCTGGTCCCCCAGAGCGCAATGAACGCCCTTAACCCGGTCTACCGGGTCGGGGACCAGTGCATCGAAGCGATCCAGGCCCACACCGATAATAGTAAAGCTGAATGCGAACAGATTGTTAAAAAGCTTTTTGACGCGGTGGGCCTGCAGGCCGGCATGATGAAGGCTTATCCCCATGAATTCAGCGGCGGTATGCGCCAGCGCTCCATGATCGCCATGTCCCTGGTTTTAAACCCTGATCTGGTCATTATGGATGAACCAACCACCGGCCTGGACGTTCTGGTCCAGGAACGGATCCTGAGAAACATCAAGGAAATCCGCAAGAAGTCCGAGTCATCGGTATCCATACTGCTCATTACCCATGACATTTCTGTCATTGCGGAAATGAGCGATCGCATCGGAATTATGTACGCGGGCCGCTTGATGGAATTTGCCGAATCGATGGAGCTTTTCAATGAGCCCTATCACCCGTATACACTGGGTCTTAAAAATGCTTTTCCCAGCATTCAAGCCCTTGATCGGGAGCTCATTTCAATTCCCGGCTCGCCGCCATCTTTGCTGGGGGATCTTCCCGGGTGCCTTTTTGCCTTCCGGTGCCCGTTTGTTGTTCCGGAATGTGAGAAGGAAAGGCCGCCGGATCTGGAGATAAAACCGGGTCATTTCGTGCATTGCATTCGTACCGATCATGTGGAAGAATTTCGCAAACTAGCGGGAGACAAAAAGACATGGCAATCCTCGACGTCAGCGACTTAAAACAGTATTTCTATCTCGAACCCACCTTTCTGGCTAAACTGGTAGGCGGCAAGAAACCCAGAGTCATCAAGGCTGTCGATGGCATGAGCTTCTCCCTGGATGCCGGCGAAATCATGGGCCTGGCCGGAGAGTCGGGTTGCGGCAAGTCCACTTGCTGCCTGGCGATCGCCAAACTTCGGGAACCGACCGGCGGTACCATCCGCTACAAAGAAAACGATATCGCCGTGATGTCCAAAACAGAGCTCCGGAAATATCGCCGTGAAGTTCAGCTCATTTTTCAGGATCCCTATGAATCTCTAAACCCGCGGTACACGGTCTTTGATCTGGTGGCAGAACCTTTGCGGGCGCTTACCGAAAAGAATAAAACCGAGATCCGCGAGAGAACCCTGGAAACGATTTCAATGGCCGGCTTAGAGCCCGACGAGTACAAAAACCGCTATCCTCATCAGATGAGCGGCGGGGAAAGACAGCGGGTGGGTATAGCCCAGGCGCTGGTTTTAGAGCCGAATCTAGTCATTGCCGATGAGCCTTTGTCGATGCTGGATGTTTCCATTCGGGCCGGCATACTGGACCTAATCCGGGACCTGTCCGAACGCATGAACTTTTCATGTATTTATGTTTCCCACGACCTTTCCATTCTGTCCAACATTTCGGAGCGGTTGATGATCATGTATCTGGGCAGGATTATGGAACTGGGTATCACAAAGGATGTGATCACCGAGCCATTCCACCCATATGCGCAGGCTCTCATCGCTGCGGTTCCGATCCCCGACCCCGCCTATACAAGGCCCATACCTGAAATTAGAGGCGAAGTTGCCCAGCCCATTGATCCGCCGCCCGGCTGTCGTTTTCAGACGCGATGCCTGCAGGTGATGGATATATGCAGGGGTACTGAACCACCCCTCAAAGAGGTAAAACCAGGGCACGCGGTCGCATGCCATCTCTACTAAAACATTAGATTATAATACTTCTTTAAGTAATATTTCAAACCATCAGACACCAGGACACAAAAAAGTATTTGAAGTTCAAACTGTGGCCGAAAGATTACCCAGAATTATGAAACGGAAAAATTGGAAATGAAAAAAAACATAAAATATGCCGTGTTAGGGAGTGGACATGGCGGAAGAGCCGTTTGCGGGCAGATCGCTGAAAAAGGCTATCCTGTCATCATGTATGAGCCCCTTGAAGAAACAGAGGACTATCTGAAAATCAGGCAAGAAAAAGAGATGTTTTTAGATGGGGACATTCAAGCCGGTGGTAAACTCAGCGGCGCTACCATGGCTATTGAGGAGGCTGTAAAAGACAGCAATGTTATTTTAATTGTTGTCCCTTCTTTTGCGCATAAACCCATATTTGCAAAATTGGTCCCGCACCTTGTCGACGGCCAGCATGTCATCATTGTTCCCGGAAATTATGGCGGCTTGCGATTAAAAAAAATGATGTCCGATCGCGGGATCAAGCGCAACATCACCATATCTGAAACGGTCTCACTTCCATACGCATGTCGGATTAGCACATACAATACCGTCACGATTTATAAGAAAAAATTCCGCCTGAAAATAGCCACCTCTCCTGGCGGCGACAACCCGGAAGTGGTTGACATTATGAACGATATTTTTTCGGGTGATGTCCATTTTATCCCCGGGAAAAATTTGCTGGAAGTCGATTTGGATAACCCCAATCAGACCCTCCATCCGCTTCCGGTGCTCTTAAATTACGGCGGCATCGAAAATAATCCGGAAACCTTTCGTCATTACATGGACGGCATAACCCCCCTGATCTCTGCAAAGATGATGCAAATGGACGAAGAACGCCTTGCCATAGGCAAAGCGCTCTCGTTGGAGCTCATGTCAACGCTAGAGCAGCTAAAGATGTATTACGGAGAAAACGACGCTAAAACCTATTATGAGTATGTGAATAGTCCGCAAAGCCCTTACACAGATGTCATCGGTCACAATGTGCAAAGTCGTTATCTGACCGAAGATGTTCCGGGTCTGAATGTTCCCGCCTTGCAAATGGCAAAAAAAGCAGCCGTGGAATCCCCGATTATCGAATTGACCGTTCGGTTGACCTCGTGGCTTCACGACGTGGATTATGTTTCAACGGGAACGAATCTTGAAAAGCTTGGAATCGCCCATAAGACGCCGGAAGAGATCGTTTCTCTGACTGCATAGCTTGATTAAGACCACTGGACAATGGTTATACCCTGCACAAAATGGGTGCAGCAATTTTACTTTTCTGTTTGAAAATACAGAACATAATACGTCTTAGATTGAAGATCTTTTGAATCTTATTGAACAGTGAGGAGGCTATAATGAAGATTATGGTGGGATATGATCAATCCAATGCTGCCAAAGAAGCGTTAACGCTGGCCGAGAAACACGCCAAAGCCTTTGACGCCAAAGTATATGTCGTCAGGTCATTGGCCCAAAGTCGTGAAATGAAACGGGAAGATATACAAAAGGCCGAACAGGAGCTTGAAAAAATCAGGCGGTCTTTCAGAGACAAAGGGATTGAATGCAAAGCCGAAGCCATTGTCAGCCCGATTACTCCCGGAGAAGATCTGGTTCAATTTGTCAATGAAAGAGAGATTGATGAAATTATCGTTGGGGTCAAAAGAAGATCGAAAGTGGGAAAGCTCATATTCGGGTCCAACGCGCAGTATATCATACTGATGGCGCCATGCCCGGTCGTTGCGGTCAAATGATGTTTCTGCTATTATGTCAAAGTGGGTCAAATTACTAACAATTTAGGAGCCTTGGAATGAAGATTACCGGACTCGAGCTGTTTCATATTTCGATACCCTTTGCCAAACCATATCACCTGTCCAAAAAATACGGTACTCGCTATGATGCCGAATCTGTTATTTTAAAGGTTCACACCGATGAGGGCATTGTCGGTCTAGGTGAGGCAGATCCGTTGAATCCATTTTCTGACGAGACTCCCGCGACGGTCATGGCCGTCACTCGTGATTTGATTGCGCCACATTTGATAGGACAAAACCCGATCCGTATCTCGGCCCTGGAATCCCATTTGGACATGTTGGTGCATGGCAATCTGCTGGCCAGGGGAGCAGTCAATATGGCGCTTTTCGACATTTCAGGTAAATCCTATAATCTGCCCGCGCACATGCTGCTGGGCGGTTTATACCAAGATAAATTGCCGCTGCTGAGCCCTATCGGCAGTGGAACCCCCGATGAGGACGCAAACTCCATCCAAAAATCGATCGAGGATGGATATAAAACGGTCATGCTCAAAATGGGTGCCCTTCCGATCGAAGATGAAATCCAACGCATGATCACTGCTGAGAAAAAATTCGGTGACCGTATTAAAATCATTGTCGATGCCAACCAGGGCTGGACGTTGGCTGAAACCTTGGAATTTATCGACGGCATTAGTGGAAGTCGCCCTGTATTACTTGAACAGCCCATAGAACGTGATGACGTAGAAGGACTTAAGCGGATTCGTAGTCGCGCACCCTGCCCGCTGAGTGCCGATGAGGGTGTCGCCTCGATCCGGGACGCAGCAACATTGATCCGGGAGCAGGCGGTAGATGCCTTCAGTATCAAAGTTTCCAAAAATGGTGGTTTGAGCAAGTCAAAAAGAATTGCGGAAATGACCCATGCTTTTGGCCTAAAGGTCTTAATGAACAGCATGTTTGACTTTGGAATAACCCAGGCGGCTTCATTGCAGTTGGGCTGTGTGCTGCCGAACCTGCTGGACATGGGACATGCTTACATGTCCGTGCTTAGAATGTCGGATGACATTACTGACTTTGCCAAAAACATATCCCGATCGGTTGTGACGGTTCCATCCCAACCCGGTCTCGGGGTTGCACTGAATGAGGATAAGCTTAAAAAGTATACCAAAGATTACTCTAAAATTAGCTGACTTACGGATACCTTGAATGACTACATTTTCAAAAAAGCCAAAATTTGCAGTTCTCGGCACCGGTAACTCGGGCCAAACTTTTGCAGCGGATATTGCCTTAAAAGGCTATTCGGTTAACCTGGCAGAGGTGCCTGAGTTTGAAGCCGCCCTTCGCGCAATTGAAAAAAAAGGCGGTATCGAGATATCCGGCGATGCCGGCAGCGGTTTTGCCAAATTGAATATGGTTACCACCGATCTCAAAGCAGCCATTAAGGGTGTAGATATCATCATTATCGGCGGATCGGCCCATGCGCATGAACCTTTCAGCAAGGCATTGGCCCACCAATTCGAGGATGGCCAGTTTATCCTGTTTACATCCAATTTTGGGGCGCTGCGTTTTCATAAATGGATGAAAGAGGCCGGAGTCACCGCCCGGGTAACGCCGGTTGAGACCATTTCGCTCTTATATGCCACCCGGGCCTCAGAGCCAGGAGTGGTGGCCTGCATTGGCTTAAAAAGTAAGCTTCCAACAGCAGCCCTGCCGGCCAGTCGGACAGCGGAGTTTTTGGAAAAAATCAGACCCGTATTCCCCCAATTTGTTGCCGCCGAAAATGTGTGGTCCACAAGCCTTAACAATTTAAATCCCATCGTTCACCCGCCCATGGTTTTGTTCAACGCCGGGCGAATTGAAGCAACCGGCGGTGAAGGCTGGAACCTGTATGCAGATGGTGCCACCGAATCAGTTGCCAGAGTCATGTTGTCAATGGACAAAGAGCGCATGGCCCTGCTCAAACTTATCAGCACGGATGGTATTCCGATAAAAGATTCATTTGAAACATTTTATGCCAATTATTCGTTGGGCAAAAAAACCTTGTCTGAAACCCTTCGGCAAAGCCCCATTCACAGCGATCCGGTCTTTCCGGCGCCGTCATCCGTAGATACGCGTTACATAAACGAGGATTTACCCTTTGGCCTGGTCCCCTGGTCTTTGATCGGCCGCGCCTGGGGTGTGCCCACACCCACCATAAATGCAGTCATCCGGATTGCTTCAACCATGTTGGGTGTCGACTATTTCCAGAAAGGATTGACTGCTGAGGATTTGGGAATCAAGGATAAGGAACCTCAGAATGTAAAAGCAATTCTGGCGTAAAACGGTTAAGTAAAGAATTTTCCATCCTACCTGTCGTAAGGCATCGTAAAAAAAAGCTAACCAGAATTGAGCCGTTGACGGTATTGGCAATTTCGGGATAGAAGGCCAGCTGCAATTTATTCTGCCTATTAAACGAGTGTTCCGAAATAATGATTGCGGCATAAGTGCTGCAGCAATATCAATACGCAAAGGAGTTGTTCGTGCAAACCTACACCGCATGCTACTGGTCTGAAATCGGGCCTTTTGAAATTGTCGGCAGCGACAAGGGGATTTTGACGATCAAGTTCAATACTGACCCATTGGTGACGGATAACGACTTGCCGGCCTGTATGATGGAGTGCCTGCGGCAGCTGGAAGAATATTTCAAGGGCCGGCGCCAGAACTTCGACGTTGTGATGCGGCTGGAAGGAACTGATTTTCAAATTGCCGTCTGGCGCCAGCTGCAAAAGATTCCCTTTGGCGAGACGGCCTCATACGGTGATGTGGCCCGCGCCATCGATCGTCCCAAGGCATATCGAGCGGTGGGCAACGCCAACAATAAAAACCCAATCCCTTTGATCATTCCCTGTCACCGCGTGATCGGCAGTGACGGTAAACTGGCCGGGTTCGGAGGCGGGATCTGGCGCAAACGCTGGCTGCTGGATCACGAAAAAAGCCTGATCTAAAACGGGTATTAGTATACTAAGCGAGATTTCTTACCGAAATGAATACTCTCTACATGTTCACTAGGTTGTGGATTTGGATGCCGCGCTTTTCTGCAAACAGAGCTACCGCGGAATGTAAAAACAGGGTTAACACAAGGACCATGAACTTATTCGGTATCATTCTAAAGTCCTTTTATTCTACAAGAAATAATTGACTTACCCTTCGTTGTCCTCCTTAAATGGGTCCTGATTTTTTGTCAATTCCTGTTGAGGGCAAAGCCGCGACGACTTTTCATTAAAAAACCCCCTTAGATGGCATTTATTGCCATTCAACATGACAATATTTGCAACTTTTCAATCTCTTATTAATTTCCACTTAGATTTATCCTTTTGAAATCATTTTATAAAATACAATTTTTTCTGGGTGGTATAATTTTTGCTCTTTATTTTGAATTAGTTTGAACGAGGTGAATTATGAACAAGAACAGACTTCTGGGTATTGGTCTGACATTTCTAATTATTGCCTTTATTTTTATCCAGCCGGCTTATGCCGGTCCGGGCAGCAAGCTGGCAAAGGCAATTATATCTTCATTCTGGGGCCTGCTGTTTTTTATCGGCTTTACAATTATCTGCTTGCCGATGTCCATTTACCAGTATGTGTGTGGTCAACTGGAAGAGCAGCGGCAGTTAAAAAATATGCGTCAATAAAAAATACATCATTCTATTGACAATAATTTTTTTTGTGTTATAATTCGATATATGTCGAATAATGATACAAAATTTGAACGTTATGCTGAAATCTTTAAAGCATTGTCCAACCCCAACAGGTTAAAGATTTTCTTTAGTCTGGCCACCTGCTGCAAACCGGGCACCATTGGCATCTTTGAGCCCAGAAGTACCGCCTGTGTAGGGGATATCGGCAAGGATTTAAAAATCGTACCATCAACAGTTTCACATCATATTAAGGAGTTACGCCAGGCAGGATTGATCAAATCCCGCCGCAATGGGCAGAATATCGAATGCTGGGTGGATCCGGAGATTGTCGATGAACTAAAATATTTTTTCTCATTTTAGTAGGCAGGAATTTTTTTGGAAAATAAGTTCGATATATGTCGAATTATACAAATATGAAAGGATTGAATTAAATGGAACCCAAAAATTCAGATGAAATTCGTCAGGAAGTCAGAAACCGGTATGGAGAGATCGCCAAGCAAGAAACATCCGGTTGCGGCTGCGGCACTCAATCATCCTGCTGTGGTTCTGCGCCGGTGTCGATTGAAACCATGTCGCAGGCTTTTGGGTATACCAAAGAGCAGCTGGAAAGTGCACCCGAAGGCGCCAATATGGGGCTGGGCTGTGGCAATCCTCAGGCAATCGCTGTTCTAAAAGAAGGCGAAACGGTGCTGGATCTGGGCAGTGGCGGCGGCTTTGATTGCTTCCTGGCTGCAAAATCGGTCGGTGACGCCGGCCGGATTATTGGCGTTGACATGACGGCCGACATGGTCAGCAAGGCCCGCCGCAATGCCGAGAAGCTAGGCGCGCGCAACGTTGAGTTCCGGTTGGGTGAGATCGAACACCTGCCGGTGGCCGATGCCAGCGTAGATGTCATTTTGTCAAACTGCGTGATCAATCTTTCCCCTGAAAAAAATAAGGTCTTTAAGGAAGCCTGGCGGGTGCTCAAACCCGGCGGCCGTCTAGCCATTTTAGACGTGGTGGCCTTGCAGCCACTGCCGGCTGAAATCAAAAACGATATAGCCCTGATTTCCGGCTGCGTTGGGGGCACTGAGCAAGTCGAAGATATTGAAACGATGCTCGTGGAAACCGGCTTTGCAGATATCAAGATACAGCCTAAAGACGAAAGCCGCGCAAGCATCCGCGAGTGGTTCCCGGAGCGAAATTTGGAAGACTATGTGGCTTCGGCTACGATTGAAGCCAGAAAACCGATTTAGGCCCCACGCAAAGTCGCAAAGATTATTTTTTTATTGGAGTAATGGAGTGATGTGTAAAATGGCTTGCTAATCATTATATATCAATAAGTTCCTATTGATATGAATAAGTTAAACTTGTTTCAGAAGCTTAGGTTTTGTTCCAGGGCAAGGCGCATTTCGGTTCAAAAGTGGAGCGTACACGCTAGTACGTGAGCATTTTGAAGCGAAATGTAACACAGCCATGGGGCAAAAGATAAGATTTCTGAAACAAGTTTGAAAGGAGGTATGAGAAAATGAAACCTTTTACCAAAGGCTTAGACACTGAAACCCAACTACTCATTGCTTTAGGCTCAGCGGTGGCCTCCGGCTGCATACCGTGTCTGGAGAGCATTAGCGGGATGGCGCGTGCTGAAAGTATCGATGAAAAAAAGATGCGGGCGGCTGCCATTATCGGCCAGTTTGTCAAGGATCAGCCGGCAGGGCATATGAAGGCCAAAGCAGATGCGCTTTTAGGAACCCATCTTCAGATGGCCTCAAATCAAGTCGAGTGTCCGATGGAATCAAATGCCCACAATAGCGCTGGGGAAACTTCCGCGCATACGCCGGCCAGTGGCTGCGGTTGTTCATAAGTTTAAGGGGTAATTAAGCAAGCCCTTGGAGCGATTAGATGCCTTGCATGCGTAATGGTGTAAACATGACCACAACCAACCATATGCAGAATCCGGGTGTAATCGAACACTCAAAGGGGGCCTGTGTAAGGGATGAATCCACTAATATGCCGCCATCGAAGGAAAATAGAGCGGGTTCAACCATCAGATGCGATGATAAAACCGATTGCGAGATTCGGCTGCTCGACAGTGGCGAGGCAGGTAAATTTATCAACCTGGGTCAGCATTTAAAAGAGCACCGTCGGATGCGCCAATCATTAAGTCTGGCCCAGGAGGTTCAGCAAAACCTATTGCCCCGTAAGACACCGCAAATGACAGGCTTAGACATCGCGGGCAAAAGCATTTACTGCGATGAGACCGGCGGAGATTATTTCGACTATCACCATCTGGGTGAAACCGGTCCTGAACAATTGGGTGTGGCCATCGGGGATGTATCCGGTCATGGTATTTCAGCTGCCCTGCTGATGGCTGCTGTTCGTGCCGCCTTGCGCCAGCGCGTATCTTTGGGAGGGCGTCTTAAGGACATCATATCCGATGTAAACCGCCAGCTGGTCGGCGATATTGAAGAGTCCGGCCAGTTTATCGGATTATTTTACCTGGCGGTGGACCTAAGGGAGCGAAGTCTCAAATGGGTTCGGGCCGGCCATGCGCCTGCGATTGTGTATGATCCCGCTACGGACACCATTGAAGAACTGAATGGTCCGGGTTTGGCGCTGGGTGTGGATGCCAACCATCAGTATACGGAAAATGTTAAACGACTGCTGAAAAAGGGCCAGGTTATTGTGCTGGCAACAGATGGTATTTTGGAGGCGCGCAATCCGGCAGGCAGGATGTATGGCATGTCCTCGATCGTCAATCTTTTGCGGCGATATAAATCTGCCGCAGCCGAGCAGATTTTAGACGTTATTTTTCGTGACCTGCAGCACTTTCAACAAGAAGCTGAATTGGAAGATGACGTTACCCTGGTTGTCATTAAAATCGACAATGAAGATTAAATCGACATCTATTTATCCCAGGTAGCAGATCATCATAATGGCTGAAACCATCTTTTTACCTGCGCTGTAGTAGGTGTGCGGGCGATTGGCGACAAAGCGCATAAACTGGTTGGCTTTAGCCCTGTAGTGGTTATCATCAACCGTAACTTCAAGTTTACCACTCAGAACAAAAACATATTCTTCTACATTGCCCTCATGGGGCTCTCCCTCAAAGGTGGTCTTGGGTTCAATCTCGACATGGTAAATCTCAAATGCATGCTCCGGGTCAAACGGAACCATCGGAAACAGACGATAGCGTTTTGATTTTGCGGTCAATGGCCTTGATGCATTAAAGTCCATAATAGCCACTTCCGCAGGTCGTTTGCTGACAAGGGTTGTAAACGACAACCGCAATCCATTGGCAATTTTCCATATGGTGGCAATCGTAGGGCTCGAGCGACCCGTTTCAATTTGCCGCAGCATGCTTTTGCTGACCCCTGTTAAGTCCGCAAGCTGATCCAGGCTCAGGTTCCTTTTTTCTCGGATCTCCTTCAAATTGGCTGCAATGTTACTTTCTGTTTGTTTCATATAGCGCACACCTTGACAATATATTAAACATAATGTATGTTATAACGTACAATTGACTGTTAGATAGTATGACAATTTTCAGATATGGTCAAGGAGGTTTTCCGATGGCTATCGAGTTTATTCCGCTGGTTTCATTTGCAATGGTAACCACCTTTACACCGGGGCCTAACAATATTTCCAGCGCGTCCATGGGAGTTCTTTACGGGTACCGAGAAACGGTAAGGTATTTGACAGGGATTATGGTGGGTTTCTTTTTTATCATGCTTGTGTGTGCTTATGTGTCAAGTGCGCTGCTAAACACCATACCATCAGTAGAGCCGATCCTGCGGGTCATCGGCGCGGCCTATATATTATGGCTGGCCATTGGCACCGCCCGGGCAAGTTATGCCTTTGACCATTCTAATGTGAGGCCAATGGGATTTAAAAAGGGTTTTTTTCTCCAGACGCTGAATCCGAAAGTGGCGGTTTACGGCCTCACCCTTTATTCAACCTTTTTGTCATCTGTCGCTGGAAATTATTTTTTTCTGGCGGTGTTTGCCCTGCTGTTTGCCATTATTGCCTTCTGTGCCACTTCAACCTGGGCTTTTGGTGGGGCCGCAATCAGAAAGCATTTGCATCAGCCCAGATTAAGAATGCTGATCAATACGGTGCTTGTATTGCTTTTGCTCTACACCGCAATCGAGCTGTCTGGTATTACCGCACTCGGCGGATGAGCAAATACGCCTATTGACCATGTTCAGATTAAAAGTGTCTAAAATCCCGTTGATAGAACCAGCGATCAGTAAAGTTGATTAGCCCACAATGCGCAAAGCCAGATAAGGCACCAGGTTTAGCATGACAACCGCAGTTTTAAAAATGGCCATGCCGCTGTAGTGAATGGCATCAAATTTTTCGACAGAAATATTAAACCATCTACTGTGCAGGTTATACATCCAATCGTGGGCCCCGATGAAAAAAATAAGCCAAAAAAGCAACAAGCCCCAATTGATGACAGTGCTCCAGGCCAGCATGCCACGCACGATTTCAAGTGTCATTCTTTGTCCTCCTTTAGTCCATGGGTTTTAGCTTTAAAGGTATTTACGTTGTTTGACAGCTAAAACGCAAATGATTATTTTTTTTTAAGTAACGGAATGGCCCCGAATCCTGACGAAAGGAAACCCAAAGTCAGGAAGCGAGTCAAATCTCCAGGGGCGCATTCCGCAGCCGGGATGTCTGGGTTGGCAATGATATTATCTGCCAGCCCTTTTTTGTACTCGCCACTGATCTTATGGCCTCCTTTGCAAACCGCTTTATACCCGCTTGCCAATGCTTCAGACGATTGACCTGCTCAATAAGATGACCCGCGTACCTGCTAAATGCCCCAGATATTGGTTATTTCCCGCATTAATGACAAACTTGTTATCCCCGCATTTTATCTCAAATAGTATTAATATCAATAGCTTGTAAACTTTATCCTTGCAGCTCGGCACTCTGGCAGGAAATTTGCGTCGATTATTACCAAAACATGAACTGGAAAGATAAAATGTCGCGATATATTGAAAGAAGAGCTGGCGCACGCGTTGCGTTTAAGTCTCCGCTTAAAATAAAAAATTTAAAAAGCGGCACATTTAGCAATGCCCGTATGGTGAACTATTGCGACAACGGTCTCTATTTTGAATCCAACTGCACCTTGGCTGAAGGCGCCGAGATCATACTGGGTATTGAAAATTCGCCCTTTTCACATCATTCAGATGTCATTGACGTATATCGGACTAAAATTTTGTGGCGTAAACGGTCACAATCCAATTATTACAATTACGGCTACGGCGCCCTATTACTTTCGGAATCCACTGAAGCCATCAATGTCAACGCCAAGGTGGATATGAGAAAATACCCCAGATGGAGCTGTTGCCAATCGGTCTGCTTTTCTTCTCAAAGCCGACAGTATGATGGCGTAGTGAAAAATGTCTGCCCCGGTGGACTATTTATTGAAACCCCTGATGATTTGGCCGTAGGTCAAACCATAGAGTTGAAGATACGCGACCGCAAGACGGATAAGATAAAGGTGCTGATCGGTGAAATCGTGCGCACAGGATCAAGTGGTGTTGGCATCCAGCTAACAAAAGTTTGCGATGCGAATGCAAGGCAAGGCATGTGAGAACGAAACTGCCGGGGCATTTGGATCTTTCACGTGTTTTTTTTGAAGAGGTATTTAACCCTGATCTCCGGCTGCCATGTGAATGTCTCGCTGAGGAAAGGGGATTGTAATTCCAGCCTGGTCAAGCGCCTTATAAACAGCCAGATTGGCCTGATACAGCGTTTGAAAATATTGTTTGGTCGGCACCCAGTATCGTATGCCGATATTGACGCTGGAGTCGGCAAATTCCTCAATACCGATTTGGGGCGTCGGCTCGCTGACGATGTCGGGTATTGTCTGCAGCGCTTTTTGGATGGTATCGATGGCTTTTTGGGCATCATCGTCATAAGAGATCCCAATGCTGGCCTCAACGACCTTGTTTTCAAATGAGTTGATCAGAATCTCACCGACGATGTGCTTGTTGGGAATGGTGATTTGCTCTCCGTCTTCGGTGGACAGCCGGGTGGCAGCCAGGCCAACTTCTTCCACCACACCGCTGACACCCTGGATTTGGATGGTATCATTGACCACAAACGGTCGGGTAATGATAATGCTCAGACCGGCGCCGTAATTTGACAGCAGCCCTGCCAACGCCAAACTGGAGCCAAAAGCCACCGCACCGATCGCTGCAATAAATGGCGTCATGGTGATGCCGAATTTCCCCAGAACGATGATCAGTACAAATGCAATCAAGGTCAACCGCACAACATTTCCCAGAAAACGACTGAGGGTGATGTCCAGATGGCGGGATTCACAGACACGAACCACCATATTGGACAGCCAGCGTGCAATGATCAGACCGATGATCAGGATAATAATGGCATAGACGACCTGAAAACCATACTTAACGGCGAATTCTACGATGAGATCCATATATTTTTCGACCGCTTCCAATTCTTCCTTCATGGGGAACCTCCGGCCTCAAGTTGTTTTAACTTATA
Source organism: Desulfobacterales bacterium (assembly GCA_030066985.1). Taxonomy (NCBI): domain Bacteria; kingdom Pseudomonadati; phylum Thermodesulfobacteriota; class Desulfobacteria; order Desulfobacterales; species Desulfobacterales bacterium. The sequence goes on along the minus strand of JASJAN010000002.1, from coordinate 128,483 downwards.
CTGACCGCTCTCAGCGAGCTGTTTTATTTGAGCTATTCTGCCCATCCGTTGACGAAGGCGGAATGAATTATCAGCAGCACAGTCATGTATTGTCTGAATGCATTAGGGTGCGTTGCGAAAGACCAGTGAATAAACTCAAAGCAGCACATGGGCACAATGTTGCCCTTAGATTTTTCTGCTTATTTATATTTGATATCTGTTCTTTCGTTACGCCCCCTTATGCATGAGTTTGCATGATGCAGTCGCTGATGATTCATGTAGCTTTCTAATTGAGAAAATCCTGTTGCCACTAATTTTATTTAAGGCTTTTTAATCTTAATAATCACTAGTGTGATATCATCTTCAGTTTTTTGACCTTCGGTAAACTGATTGATTTCATTGTAAACCGCATTGAGAATATCATCGGCCCCTGCTGCGGCGTTTTGGCGAATGATCTCTTTAAAGCGCTGTTTGCCAAACATTGCACCATCTTTATTGAACGCTTCCCAGATGCCATCAGTGCCAATGGCGATAATTTGACCGTTTATCAACCCCTCATGTCGATTTTCAGCATATTTAAAAGTATCGTTGACGCCCAGCGCCATTCCGGTGCCTTTGAGCTCCTGGAAAGCGTCATTTTGCGGGTCATATAAAAGGGCCGGGTCATGGCCAGCGCGCACCCAATCGATGCGGTCTTCTTGCGGGTCAACGGTCAGATAAAACAGGGTCATAAAGCGTCCGGTCTCCAGGACATCCTGGGTCAGATGGCTGTTCATGGCGCCAACGATATCTGAAATGCTGCCGGGTTGAGAGGCGCGCATGCGCAGAAACGCGCGGGCTGATGTCATCAGCAGGGCTGAATCCACCCCGTGGCCGGTGATATCGCCTACCACGACACTGAAGGGGCCATCGGGATTTTCACGCCGCCACAGAAAGTCAAAATAGTCTCCGCCGATTTCATCGCAGGATACATTGCGGCCGGCCACATCCAGACCGTGCACATCCGGCTTGCTCTGGGGCAGCAGACTTTTTTGAACTTCTCCGGCCAGTGCGAGGGCTTTTTTATGCTCGGTCATATCGGTAACAAATGCCATATTTCCGATAACCTCTCCTTGATCATCCCTTAAGGTGCTGCCGTGAATCAAAATCGGTACATGCCGGCCGTCTTTGGCCACCACTGTTCCTTCAAATTCCCGATATTCCTTGGCCAGGATTTCTTCGCGATTGGCTAGCATGAATTGTCTGAAATCTTCAGAGGCCAAATCAAGCGGGGTTTTACCCAGGATTTCTTCCCGGGTATAACCGAGCATGCGACAGTAGGCCTCGTTGACGTCGATGATGGTCAAATCCTCGTCCATGAGGATAAAGCCCTCCCCGGCGGTCTCCACAATCCGACGAAACTTTTCTTCGCTTTTGCGCACTTCGTCTTCTGCCAGCTTGCGGCTGGTGATGTCTACCAGCAGCCCTTGATTAAAAATTTTATTGCCTTCGGCATCCCTTACCACCGAGGTCTGATCTTCTACCCAGCGGATTTGGCCGTCTTTAGTCCTGATACGGTAAAACTGGGTGTATTCTTCCGCATCTTCTTCTGCGTATTGCTGAATTTCCTCGGCAACGCGGTCCATGTCGTCGGGATAAACGATTTCACGGAATAAAATTTTTTCTTCGATAAAATCTTCGGGGGTATATCCCATTTGGCGTATGTTATCGGAAACATATACCAGACGCGGCTGTTCACCGGCCAACCGTCGAAAGAGAACCACAGGGCTGTTGTCGATGATCACTTTGGCCAGGCGCAATTCTTCTTCTGCACGGTCGTGCAATTTGCACTCTTGCTCAAAAGAATTCGCATTCTCTGTAATTTGCTTCTTAAGCGCTGCTAATTCATTAATGAGTTCATCTTTGGTTTTGTTTTTATCAGATGTCATTTTTTTACCGTTTATTTTAAATGAGCGTTGGCTTTAATTGGTTGGAAGTAATTTGTTTAAACTTATGACCGCTCGACTGGCAGGTCAACCTGCTGGGTAAAAATAAATATCAAGGTTGTCCCGTTGCCCCGTTTGCCCGTCAAATAAGGAAAAACCGACTGCATTTTTTAGATAGGTTTTAATATCCTCTTTTGAGTAATACTTCCGCCATATTTGCAAAACTCTTCGCGCTGGGTATGGCAAAACCCAGGGAATCGGCGATACGATCGATAATGTTAAACAAGACCGTGACATGAATGGCATCTTCAATGGCCGCATCACTGAGGCCTTCTGCCCGGAGTGGTTCCATATCGCCGGCCTCAATTTCATGCGGCGCCAGCGTCAGCTTTTCAATAAATGCCAATGCCGCCCGAAGTCGTCTGCTGATAGGGGCGTTGCGCCAGTCTTTTAAAACCGCTTGGCTGATATTTGCACCCAGTGCTTTTGACGCGACCGCGCCATGGGCGCCGGTTCAAAAAGCACACTGGTTTAATTTTGATACAAAAGCGGCAAATAGCTCGCGTTCACCCACCGACCATTGCGAGGGGCCGCGCATAACGGCATTCAGGTAACTGCCGTAGGGGTTCCCGAAATACTCCGGTCGATACCATACGGTGCGAAGCACATCTGGCGCGCGTTCACCGAGTTTAAAGCCCATCAGCCCCAGGACCAATTTTTTGGAGAGTTTCTGGCCGCTTTCAATTTTCTTAAGCCGCATCTTTGTCTCCCTTTAAGGCCGCCATGCCGGTTTCAAGCCTTGCGATGCCTGCCCCCAAAGCCGCGCTTACCGTCAACTCGAAAATGACATCTTCTGAATAGCCGGCATCTCGCAAGTCATTAACATCTGCATCGGTGACCTTGTATGCATGCCGGGCAATCTTGTCCACATAGGGTTCAAGCATTTCAGGCAATCGCAGGCTATTTGCCGGTACCCGATGGCAATGCGCAGCGACCTTTCGCGCCACCGCTCGTCGAAGCTGGGTATCGCTGTGTCCCGGGCCGCTGTAAACGCTGTCTACCAGGTTTTTTATCTTTTCTGCATATTGTGTTGGTTTGTTCGCTTTCATGATCATCCGTTTATTTGGATTAAAATTGAAATCTCTTTAACGTCTGTTTGAAGCTGTCTAATCCATATCCACATACGTGATTATAGAAATGGCCGCTCCCTGGGGATCCTGAAATACACACATGCGGCCGACGTTGGGGATATCCGTCAGGGGTATCACGATTTTGGCGCCGAGTTCCTCTGCTTTTTTAGCCGTAGCGTCCACATCATCAACCGTAACATAAACACCCCATTGCGGCGGCATTCCCGCAACAGCCGCAGGGATCGGCATGATACCCCCGAGGCCTTCTTCACCACTTTTTACAACCGTGTAGGTCATGTCTATATGCGTCATTTGCATCTTATCAACCGTCCAGCCGAACAACTCGACGTAAAATCGGGTCGCTGCCTCAGGGTCGTTTGTCATTAACTCACACCAGCTAAACGCACCATGTGTTTTAAATTTGTCTACCATGTTAGGCTCCTAAGGTTTGAACGGTTTTGGATTTATTAAAGTGAAGACAGTCTATTTCGTTATGATATAAATCAGTCGTTGGACCTTGAAAATTAGAGTGCTTTTAGCAACCGTTCATGAATTTCATTCTTAATATTGATATTGAGGGGGGGTTTTACAATCCCTGTAAAGCAAATAATAAGACGACCGGTCTAATTTTAACACCCTAAAGACGGTCAAGTTGTGTTGATTGTGGTTTCAAATCACAGGCTCATCTTTTTAAAATATGGTCAAATATAAAATTGCGGTGGTTTCTGAGCGGTTGCAGGCTTTGGTTCAGCTTCATTTGAATGATGGCGCCGTGCCAACTGGCGACAATAAAACTGGCTGTGTCTTTAATATCCAAATATTTTGATATCTTACCGTCTTTCTGGGCGGCGGATAAAAGCCGGCAATACGCATCGATCATCAACTCGACGGATTCATTTAGCTTTTTACGAAACGCTGGATCTAAATCCCCCATTTCCTGCGCCAGATTGCCAATCGGACAACCGCCGGCATAATTTTGGGATTCAAAATGCTTCATAAAGGCGCTTAAAAACTCATAGATCCGGTTCAGCGGTGAAATGGAAGTATCCTCCAAGATTTCGCTGGCAATCTGCATAAAGTGGGCTGAAAAATAGTCGATAATGTGAAGCCCAAAGTCATTTTTACTCTTGAAATAATTATAAAATGATCCTTTAGGCACACCGGCGGCGGTCAATATTTCCTGGATACCCGTGTGGTTGAATCCTTTGCGATGGATAATTTCGGCACCGGTTTCAATGATCCGGTCTCTGGTGTTTAACGCCATTTTATGAATCCCTTCAGATGGGTGATTAAATGAAGGTTTACGATTAAAAAATAGACCGGTCGTCTTTAATTGTCAAGTTTTTTGTAACCTTTTTCCATCATACTATCTGTTAGTATAAAAACTGATGTTGATTTTTGGGATTTAATAACTGCAAGCGTGTTGATGACATCAACACTTTGAGGTACTGGCGTTACAACCGATCAGCTAACATCCAGCTCAGATACGAATCCACTGTTTAGCCGATTGTAAATCTGAGAAAACCTTTATTTTGCGGGGTAGATCTTTAGCCAAATCAGCATACAAGGTGACCAAACTGTGCTGGACACCGGTTTGCGCAACGATGGCCGTTTTTTTACCTTTGGAATCTGGAGGATACAGCCTTACGACCATATCTTTGATACTGTACAAGTCGCTGTACATGATTTTCAATTGACCATCTCTAAACAGCCAAATATCATTCTTATTCTTGAATTCAGGCATTGAAAATAAATTGGAAATGCCCTCCATGATTTCCCAATAATCCATTCCGCTGGAGGATTCCATCAGGATGTAATTGTCAGTGTTGGTGATCTTCAATGGCATGGCAACTAATGTGCTTCCCGGATGGCCCTTTAAAGCTGGATTAATCCCACTTGCTTACATACTTTGTTTTGCATTCAGGGCATTCAACAATACATGACCGCTTTACCTGTGCTTTTGATCTCCCTGCCAACGGTTCAACTGAAACCGTTTCCAGCAGGGTGTTGCCACAGCACATTCCCAGGGGTTTGATAGGGCGCAAGGTATAGGCAAGACTGCGAAAGGCAGTAAGTGTAAGCTTTTTCTTCATAAGGTGTAGCGGGTACAGAAGGGGGGCTGGATCATAAGCATGAAGCCACAACACGATAAAGCGTGACTTGGACACAAATTGAACCCGGTGCTTAAAATAATGGGTGCACAAGAATGAATTCAATCCGGCGTGAATGTCCCCCCTGAACCCACTCAATGCCTGATGATCTGATTCTTCTTTGTGCACCCAAGAAAACGCTTGGCAAAAAGATCACGGGACGCGTTTGAATCAAGGATGACACTTGTATATGTTTGGTATCTGAAGAATCTAGTATTTCTAAAAGGGACTTTCAATTCCCTATGGTTGTCAGATTGCCCCTGAAGCGGAAAAGGCCAAACCGAACTTCAGGGGCGGCGGGTGGTAGGCTGCACAAAGATGCAACCTGAAATTATTATATAATAAATATCAGGGGAATCGCACAACCGAAAATAACCCCAGTAAAACTCTAGTATTAATTAGGGTTTAGCCGTGGGACATCAGATAGGTTCTCAGATTTGCTTTTCTGGTTTTTAATCCCAGTTTTTTGCGAATGTTGGTGCGATGAAACTCAATGGTCTTCAGGGAAAGGCTCATGATCGCAGCAATTTCTTTGTTGGTTTTTCCCTGTCTGACAAGGCCGGCAATTTGAATTTCCTGGGGGGTTAAATGGTAATAAATTGACGATAAATTACGTGCAAATGGTGAGATGATGTCGTTTAAATTTTTTCGAATAATGTCGATATAGTTTTTTTGCCTCTCATTCAGGCTGCCTCTTTGCAGCTTTTCCAGATAGGGCTCGATATTATTTTTTATATTGGAAAGCACGCTTTCTTCAAGTTCAGACTTGTCTTCCTCCCTTTTTTTGAGCAGCACGCGTAAGGCGGCATTGACTTCTTTAAGTTCTATTGATTTGGATTCCAATTCCTGCTGTTTTTTTTTGGAGAGCTTCAGGGCGGTTTTGCGTTTGGTGATGTCAACAAAAGCGCCAAACATTGCCAGGGGTTCACCGTTTTCATCTCGAATCAAATTGGCGCTGTATTCAACGTTGAATACCGTATTATCTTTTCGTTTTGCCAGGTCCTGTCCGGATGAATACCCCTTGCAATGCAGTTCTTCAATGGTCTGGCCGATGCGCTCCCCTTCCCAGAATTCGGGCAAAAACCGGCCCAGCATTTCCTCTCTGTTATTATACCGCCATAGCTTTACGGCAGATTCGTTGACATAAATTAACCTGCCTTCGAGATCCGTCATGCCAATCGCATTAATGGAGCACTCAACGGCCTTGCTCAGTAAAGTTAAATATTTATCTTTTTCAATGGGTCCCATCATCCACCGGTATATGGCGTGCGTGTTTGTGGAAATCAAGAAAAAGAGCAACTGCCGTCCAACGGTATTATCAATTAGTTCAACATACAGCTGATACGTAATAAAAATGATTACTATTGTCAATGATATTGGATTATTATGCTACATTGTGGTGGGGGATTCACCGGTGATGTTTTCAGACAGGACAAGAATGCAGGACTCAATATTTTTGGATGCCGTTTAACCTGAATCATTCAAGCGGTAAAAGTGCATGTCTATCTCCCCGTCCAGCGCAACCAGATGGCCGCGGTCCACCCCCAGATGGCATTAAAGACCACTACGAAAAGGGGTGTGAGCGCACCCAGCTCAAGACCCATGGCCCCTTTTTGGGCTTTCATGGGAAAAACGACGAACAGCTGAACCAGTGTTGGACCGAGACTGTAAATCAAACCACGGTACCAGATACTTGACTGCATCATGGGTAGCAGAAACAGTATTCCCCAAATTCCCCCCCATACCAATCGAGGATATAGCCATGCAGCCGATAGTTTGGGCGCAATTTTTACACCGGCCGTTGCCGTAATACCGAACTCTCCGGCAGCCCAAACTGCCAGGCTGTTGAGCAGAGCGCCCAGCACACCCGCGGCAAAGACCAAGCTTATTTTTCGGGCCAAATTCGTCATCTGGATCTCCCTTCTGTTTTTGCTGAGTTAACATAATCATCATTGCCGGTAAGTCCAAAAAAGGAGACTGCAATTGGAGTAAGATGGGAGGCGAGCGCGCTAAGAGGAACACCTGTGTGGGGATGATGGAACGCTTTCAGGGTCTGGAGGTCAGCAAATGCTCTAACTCACTGACATCGAGATAATGTGGATGGATGTCCGCTGTCTGCCCGACTTCATAGAGATCAGCTAAGCTTTCAAGCAGCTGGCGGTTGAAAAAATCCAATTCGCCGAAAGTCGACGGCCCCAAGGGGATGGCGGATTGCCCCGCCAGCTTATCGGCGTAATCCATTAATTTTTTACCAAACAGGGTGTAGAAATTATAATTATATTCCAGCGGTAGGACAGGATCAGACCCATCCAGCTGATGCTCGTAAAGCCGCTGAATCGGTTCGGTAAACTCATCGCTGATCCGATCCAGTACCTCAATCGCCTCCTGTTCATAGATACCAGTGCTCAGCGCACTCATGGCCTGCTGCAACGCATCAACCAGGGCAGATTCCCGGGTAAAAGGGGCGAGTGAAAATTTTACATCATACAGCGCATACGGTTGTTGCGCTTGAAATTGCTTTTTTTGGTATTTGATTTCATCGTGAAAGACACGCACATCCCGGATCAGCCTTCGGTGCAGTTTCAAGGCGCCGTCCAATTCCAGAAAATGGTCCAAATTGTCTTCATTATCTAATACTAGATTCTGAGCTTCAACGACCGCCGGCTCAAGCGTATCTTCCAAAATACCTCTGTATTTATTCTGCTGATACTGATCCCAGCGTTTTTTTTCGGCCAGCTTTTGACGATAGAGTTGGCGTATTTCAAAGCGCTCAGTTGCCAAGCCCGCAGGCAGGTCGATTTGAAGCATTGTCTGAAACGGGTCACAATTTTTGGCGGCATCTTTTAAGGCGATAATATTTTCTTCATATGCATCCAGATAGGTTTTTAAGTTTCTGTTCTGTTTCTTCAGGTGGGCGATGCTATGTTTTAAACGTTGATTCTCAATTTTCAGTTCAACATTTTCCGCGGTAAATTCCGGTTTGATGAGAAGCCATGCCTTTTCCCTTGTTCCGCCAACATTGAAAATGAACACGAGCGCAGCAATGAGAACTGCGCTCAAAGTGCATAAACCCCAAAATTTGGATTTTAGTGACATATTGATCCCTCTTTAAATTGATTCAACATATCAGAAAGCGTCGTCAGGTGAATTTTAGGAGAACGAACAGCGCGTGGGAGATGGAGATCCGGTCAGCACAACTGCTATTATTTATAGCATAAGATGTGGCTTGTTGTAAAATCCCTTTTCCCGTTTTGGAAAAGGCGGATCCTGCGATGCACCTGTGTTGCTCCACCATTTGCCGGACGGGTGCATGCGCATCCAAAGCCTTTTTCGTTTGACAGAAGCCTTCATTTTATTTATTTTCCATTGGTTGTTAAGTGAATGGCGTTCGTTGATTGATACTGGTATACTGACGGCTAACCGTCGCATTGTCACCGAAAACAATCCGCAGGCGGTTTAGCCAACATCAAAAAGGAGGAAATATGAAAAAACTTCTTGTTGTATTTGCCCTGATTGCACTGGTATTTGCGGCCGGAACCATCCAAGCCAAAGATTGGAAATTGGTGCGCATCGGCGTGGAAGGCGCTTACCCGCCATTCAGTTATACAACGGCCGACGGCAAACTGGAGGGATTTGACATCGACATTGCTCGAGCATTGGGCAAAGCCATGGGTGTTGAGATCAAGCTGGTGCCCCAGGACTGGGACGGGATCATTCCGGCCCTGCTGGCGCGCAAATATGATGCCATCATCGCCTCCATGTCCATTACCGAAGAGCGCAAGAAAAAAGTGGCTTTCACCAACAAGTACTATAACACGCCCGCCAGATTTGTGGTCAAAAAAGGCATCATGGAAGAATTTACGCGCGACCAGGTTGCAGAAGTCACCGCCGGCAAGAAGATCGGTGTCCAGCGCGCCACCATCCATGACAATTTTATTACCGACAATGGCGGCAAAGGTGTGGTGATCAAACGCTATGCCACCCAGGATGAGGCCTATATGGACCTGCGATCCGGGCGCGTCGACATGTTGCTGGCCGACAGCGTTGCGATTGACGGTGGCTTTCTCAAAAAACCCGAGGGCAAAGAGTACCATTTCATCGGGCCTCCTTTGACGGATAAAAAATGGTTCGGTGAAGGCTCTGGGATTGCCATCCGCAAGAAAGACACGGATCTGGTGGAAATGTTTAACAAGGCCATAGTGCAGATCCGGTCAGATGGCACCTATAAGGCCATCCAGGATAAATACTTTGATTTTGACGTGTACGGCGAATAAACTTATTTGCTCATCTAGTATTGTTTTCAAAAGGGGGAGTTCCACTCCCCCTTTTTATTAAATTGAATGCTTCTTTTGAAAAGAAATAAGCAGCACCGGAGCACAAGCGCTATGGGCACCAAAACCACAAAACAGTATACCCTGCCGGCTGCCAGTCTGGGAAATGCGCGCACTTTAAAGGCCATCCATTACGGGGATCAAAGCGCCGGGCGCAAAGCCTATATCCAGGCCGGCCTGCATGCCGACGAGGCCCCCGGCTTTGTCGTCATGCATCATCTGATCGATTTGTTTGATCAAGCCGATGCTGAAAACAACGTGGAGGGGCACCTTGTGCTCGTTCCGGTGGCCAATCCCATCGGCGTCAGCCAGTGGCGTGATGAGGCCCTGCACGGCCGTTTTGATTTTTTTAATAACATCAATTTTAACCGCCAGTATCCGGACATCGCAGCCCAGACCGCGGAGCAGGTCAAAGACCGCCTGGGAAGCTCAGCGGAGGATAATGTGGCCCTGATCCGCAAGACCGCCGCAGAAATCCTGGGCGGCATTTCCCCGCCGGATGAGGCGGCTGCCTTGAAGCGTCAGCTGCTAATGCTGTCGTTTGATGCCGATGTTGTGCTGGATCTACACTGCGACTACCAGGCCCTGATGCACGTTTACCTGGGCACGCCGCTGTGGCCGGAGGCCGCAGATCTATCCGCCCAGCTGGGCGCCGAAGTCACATTGCTGGCGGCAGATTCCGGTGTGACCCCCTATGACGAGGCTTGCAGCCGCATCTGGTGGCAGCTGGCCAAAAAATTTCCCGATCATCCCATCCCATCGGCCTGCCTGGCCGCTACGGTTGAGCTGCGCGGCATGGCCGATGTTTCCCATGCGCAGGGGCAGCAGGATGCGCAAAATATCTTCTGGTTTTTACAGAGAAGAGGGTTTATCAAAGGAGCGGCGCCCGGGGTGCCGCCTCTGCGAAATGAAGCAACGCCTCTACGGGCTGTAGAGCATCTGAAGGCAACGGCCCCGGGCGTGGTGGTTTTTTTAAAAGCACCCGGGGACCGCGTCGATAAGGGTGAACTGATCGCCGAGATCGTCAATCCACTGGCAGACGGGTCGGAAGATCGCATCACACCCGTAAAAAGCGCTGTCAGCGGGATCGTCTTTTCCATTAACACCGACCGCTATGCCCGGCCCGGCCGCATCCTGGCCAAGATTGCCGGCAAGGAGCCTATCAAAGATAAAGGTGGAAACCTGTTATCACCTTAACTTGCATGAAAATTAATGAGAGGTTCAATATAAATTTAATAAGAGGATGCTAACTTTACGCCATGATAAAATATATTACAAATCCGGATAAAGGATCGAATCTATTTTATTCTCATTAATTTTCACCCTACGGGCAAGCCGGAGACTTCCATCTGCTGCGTTATTAAGGGCGAGGCATAGTAGACTATAGCCTCGCCCTTAAATGCCTTGCATATGAAAGCCTCCGACTTGTGCAAAATCCACATGTAAATAGCGACACTGTATTTGCATAAGTACGATGCCGCTGTTGATAATTCATTCCGCTCAGCTCTGATACATTTAGTGGGAGCGGCATCTTGCCGCGATAAATGAGCATAACGTTGCGGTCCTGTGGCGAGCTCAGCCGAGCTGGGACAGCTTCAGCCATTGGAGCCTTTTGAGCACCTTAAATAGTTTTTCAAACTAGATGCGAAATTCCGCTCCATTGAGCGGGAAGATGAGGTTTTGAAATCCCTTCTAGCTTTCGCGCGGGCGCAGATAAGCATGCCAGTAATGTTCGGCTTTTTTGAATCCCCAGACGATCATAAACGTGATCGCCAGATAAAAAATCCCGGCGGCGATAAACGATTCAAACGGCACAAAATTGCGGGCGTTGACAACTTTAGCCGCACCGAATAGGTCGACAATGGTGATCAGCCCCGCCAAAGAGCTGCCATGCAGCATGAAGATGACTTCGTTGCCATAGGCGGGCAGGGCCCGTCTGAAAGTGCTGGGCAAGATAATACGGCGATAAATCTGGGCATTGGACATGCCCACCGACTTGGCGGCTTCGATTTCGCCGTAAGGGGTTTGCTCGATGGTGCCCCGCAGGATCTCGCCCGTATAGCCGGCGGTATTCAGCGCAAAGGCCACCAGGGCGCAGGCCCAGGCATGCTGGAAGATGACCCACAAAAAACTTTCGCGCACCGCCTCAAACTGCCCCATGCCGTGGTAAATCATAAACATCTGGACCAGCAGTGGTGTGCCCCGGAAAAAATATATGTAAGCCTTGGGCAGTGCAGCCACCCATTTGCGTTTTGATGTTGCCAGCAGGGCAATGGGTATCGCCAGAACCAATCCCAATATCAACGAGGCAACAACCAAAACAATAGTGGTTTTCAACCCTTGAAGATACAGCGGTAAATTATCTATGATAACCTGAAAATCCATAGAATGTTGATCCGCATTTTTTATTAAAAGAAAAAATATTCATGAAAAATGCAGGTTAAGCTTTGCGCACCCCAACACTGTACTTTTTATCCAGCCATCGCATGCCCACATCGGAAAAGCCCGTGATGACCAGAAACAAAAAAGCCACTACGCAATAAAATGTAAATGGTTTGCGGGTGGAGCCGCCGGCCAGGCCGGCGTTGTAAACCATATCCTGCAAGCCGATCACCGAAACCAGTGCGGTGGTCTTGACCATCACCAGCCAGTTATTGCCGATTCCCGGCAGGGCATGCCGCACCATGGCCGGCAAGGTAATTCGGAAAAAAACCTGCAACGGCGTCATACCAAAGGCGTATCCGGCCTCGATTTCTCCGCGGGCTACGGCCAGTATCCCCCCCCGGAAGGACTCCGCGAAATAGGCACCAAAAATAAAACCGATGGTGAGGACACCGGCGATAAAAGGATCCACATCGATATAATCCCACCCCAGTTTTTCACCGAAATTGTTGACCAGAATCTGGCCACCGAAAAAGATAAGGGTCATCAGGACCAGATCGGGTATGCCCCTGATGATGGTGGTGTAGGTGCCCGCGATCGCTTTGGCAATGCGGGATTTGGAAAGCTTGGCCACCGCACCGATCAATCCCAGCAAAATAGCAATCAACAGGGATAATAAGGCCACTTCGACGGTCAGCAGCATTCCTTTCAGAATCAGCGGAAAATAGGCAACAACCTGAGACATACAGCTTTCCTGTAATTAGGATGAATAAGCGAATTCGGTTAGGGTTCTATCATCAAAACCGCTATTGCGGTGCTGAAGTGTCGAAGGTAAACCACTCGATGGCCAGTTTTTTAACGGTTCCGTCACGCAGCGCTGCGTCAATGGCCTTTGAAAACATATCGGCCAGGTCCTGATTCTTTTTACGGACGGCCACGCCAATGCCACTGCCAAAAGGCCCGCCGGTCATCTGGGGGCCGACGATCGTATACTCCTTGCCCTGATCGGATTTGAGCAGCGGCACCCAGTAGGCCATACCCCCTATCAGCGCGTCCAGGCGACCCTGGTAAAGCTCCAGGTCAACGGTGTGCTGGAAATCATAAATGCGAATTTCAGCATGCTCGCCCAGATACGCATCGGCAAATTTTTGATTGATGGTGGCCACCTGGACCCCGATGATTTTGCCCTTAAATGCATTAATAAGGGCGTCCAGCGCGGACTGCTCTGCGGGGCTGATATCATCCAGCGTCAAATGCTCAAGCTCGGATTGGAAGCTGGCAATGGGGTTGTCTTTGCGCACCACAAAAATATTGGGTGTATCGGCATAGCTGCGCGAGAATGTGACCAATTTTTTACGCGGCTCGGTAATCGACATGGCCGCAATAATGGCGTCATATTTCCCCTTATTCAGCCCCTCGATGATACTGCGCCATTTCTGGGTAACGATTTCACACTCTACATTCATGCGCCCACACAGATCTTTGATCAGCTCGATTTCAAATCCGACCAGTTTGCCGGATTCGTCAAAATAATTCCAGGGGGGATAGGCGCCTTCGGTTGCAATTTTGATTTGCTTCCAATCAGCGACAACAGCCGGGGCCGCCAGTAATATGGAAATCAGCACGGCCATCAACAAAGCGCATAGTTTGCGCATCTGTCTTGGGGTGCTGTCTATTGGGTATGTACGCCTCTGTGCAGGTGCCATTTTTCCAGAGATAAGGTTTTAAGATTTAACAAAAGTACCGGTCTAGTCAAAAGCACCGACTAAAAATTCCCGAAAGCGATCCGACTTGGGATGTTCGAAAACCTGCTTGGGGGGTCCATTTTCCTCGACCAGGCCCGAATCTAAAAAGATGACCCGGCTGGAAACATTACGCGCAAATCCCATTTCATGTGTGACCACCAGCATGGTGCGCCCTTCTTCGGCTAAATCCTGCATCACTTTAAGCACTTCACCCACCAGCTCCGGATCAAGGGCGGAGGTCGGCTCATCAAAGAGCAGCATGTCCGGTTCCATGGCCAGGGCCCGCGCGATGGCCGCGCGCTGCATCTGGCCGCCCGATAGATGGGCAGGGTAATAGTTGCGATGTTCATACAGACCGACACGCTGCAATAGTTTTTCAGCCCTTTCGTTCGCTTCGGCCTTGGAAACTTTGAGCACATTTACCGGGGCTTCCATCACGTTTTGGATAACGGTCATGTGGGCCCACAAATTGAATTGCTGGAAGACCATGGCCAGTTTGGAGCGGATGCGCTCCACCTGTTTGCGGTCCGCCGCCTTACGCTCTCCCGAGCGCAGCTCCTGCATTTTAATGAGCTCGCCTTTGACGTAGACCTTGCCGGATGTGGGGGTTTCCAGCAGATTAATGCAGCGCAGCAGCGTGCTTTTGCCGGAACCGCTGCTGCCCAAAATGGATATGACGTCTTGCTCGTAGGCCTCTATGGATATGCCCCTTAAGACTTTGATGGTGCCGAAGCTTTTATGGATATCTTCGACTTTGAGCGCGGGATTTGCCATTCTATTCATATCCTTTCCGCCGGCAATATCTTGACTCATACAGCCGGCAGGCTTTGTTGCGGATAGTTGTCTCTGAATATAGCATCCGCCTGCTTTTGGCGGGGCACGAAGGGAAATTTAGAGGCAGGTTTTCACAAAGAACGCGCCTCAGAAAATCTTCCCAATACCGAGGTGCAGTTTTCTTTTAAAAATCTTTATAAAATATATAAATTAAATGCAAGTCATATTATGGCTTTTCTTTATAGTATTTTGTTGATTGGCGGCATTCGAAACGACCATTCGCCCGGCAAGACCAGCAGCGATTGTTGTAAGCCCCCAAAAAAAAAGCATTCCACCGTATCCGGATGGAATGCTTCTATCGTTTGGTCCAGCAAAAGTCTTCTTCGACGAATATAAACCGAACTGCCTCACCGTTCAGGGAGCCTGTTATGATCCCTGCAACGGATAAGGTGGGGCAGAGTTAATCACTCCAGAATTTCAAGGATGACGCGTTTTTTAGCCTTGCCCGAAGCGGCGTTTAATACCGTTCGAATCGCCTGGGCGGTTCTGCCATGTTTGCCGATTATCTTGCCCATGTCTTCTTTGGCGACTTTAAGCTCCAATATCAACGCTTGTCCACCTTCTACTTCAGTGACCGTTACCTGTTCCGGGTTGTCAACAAGTGCGCGCGCAATTTCGCTGATCAATTCTTTCATGGCTCCAGGTCCTTTATTAGCGGTTACTTTTTAGCTATCCAGAGCGTTGCTGACGTTTTTTTGGGGTTTTATCGTCCGTTGAAGACAAATCCAGCATACCGGAAGTCAGACTATAAGTCAAAACCCTAATAAAAAAATGAATGATTATTTTTTTTTGAGCGCCGCACATCAATTTGTCATGCTTGCAACGATATGGACTGTGCTTGTTGAGGGTTTAGGGAGTTGAAATTCGAACTTCATGCCGTGTTGAGGTGACAACAGCTATATTTAACAGTCGATTGGGCTGAGTTTCGTCTGAGTTAAATAATCAGAAGGGCGGCTCGTTAGAGTCGCCCGTTAAGGAGGAGAACAGATGAGGTCTGTAGGCTGCAGAAGCGACACCTGTTCCGTATCTAAAATATAAGACCGGCCATCAAGTTGTCAATCATGCGGTTTTGGTTTTCTCAGTGTCGATCGGAAAGCAGCTTCTCCGGCGGCCGGCTTTGGCTTGTTGCGGCAAGATCACGTCTGCCAACAAGAGACCGCAAATCTTCAACAACCCCATAAAAGCAAGGCACTAAAACCAGTGTGATTAGGGTGGCGAAAACAATCCCAAAGCCCAGCGAAATCGCCATGGGGATTAAAAACCGGGCCTGGCGGGATGTTTCAAAAATCATCGGTGTCAGGCCGCCAAAAGTGGTTAACGTGGTGAGCATAATGGGCCGAAAACGTTGGATGGCAGAAGCGTGCACCGCTTCGGGTCCCCGCATGCCGTCTTGCCGGTTGCGGTTGGCATAATTAATGAGCACCAGCGAGTCATTGATCACCACACCGGAAAGGGCCACAACACCAAACATGCTCATGATGCTCAAGCTGTACCCCATGATCAGATGCCCGATCACGGCACCCACAATCCCAAAGGGAATGGACAGCATGATGATAACGGGTTGGATAAAGCTGTTGAAAGGTAACGCCAGCATGGCATAGATGACCACCAGGGCCATCATCAAACCGATCATCAGGCTGCGCATGCTTTCGCGCCGGTCGGCCTGTCGACCCTCAAAGCTGTATGTCAGACCGGAAAATTTATTTTGCAGAGCCGGCAAAGAGTCGGCCTTTAAAGACTGCAGCACCTGATCGGCTTTACTGCGCGGCCTGACATCCGCGGCCACCGTCACCACCCGTCGGCCGTTTCGGCGATCGATGGTGGTATACGCCCGGCCGCGTTTTAATGTTACGGCCTCATTTAAAGGCACCTCGGTGCCGGAAGGCGTTCGCAGGACCATTTGCTCAAGGTTGTATTCTGAGACGCGTTCATTTTTGGGCAGCCGCACCATGACCTTTACTTCATTGCGCCCCCTTTGCTGGCGCAATGCCTCGGCGCCATAAAAGGCGTGGCGAACCTGTCGGGCCACTTCCCGCGAGCGCAGGCCTATACTGCGGCCCTCCGGTTTGATCTGAAAATCGATCTGCTGCTTGCCCGGAGAGAAGCCATCGTCAATGTCGGTGACGCTCGGAAAAAAACCCAGGGCAGCGGCCAGCTCCGCGCTGGCCTTTTCTAAAACATCGATCCGGCGATGACTCAATTCGACGGAAATGGCTGCACCGCGGCCCGGTCCGCCGGCATCGGATTCGAATTTGAGAGATTCCAATCCGGCAAGTCTGCCGACGCGTTCGCGCCACAACTCGGTCAGTCTGGCGGTTGAGATCGGGCGGTCGTCCGGCGGGGTCAGGTAAACGCGCACCGTGGCAAGGTTGCCGTTAATGACCGCAAAAATACCGCGCACCAGCTGATCACCGCCGTTTTCCTGCGCTACCTGCTGGGCAGCTTCTACCAGGATCTGCTTCACGCGTTCGGTTTTCTGCACAGCAGTTCCAAAGGGCACCTTGGCGGTTGCCAGTGAAAAATCAGATTCCACCTTGGGAAACAGCTCAAATCCCATCCGGCCGCTTTTAACAAAAGCGACGGTGATGACCAGCACCGCAACGCCGATGGACAGCGTCAGATAGCGGTTGCGCAGGGCCGTCTCGAGAAACGGCCCGTAGCGCGTGCGAACAAGGCGACTGAAAAATTCGCTAAAGCGCGCTTGTTGTATCATCAGCCAGCCAACAGGCCCGCCCGGATTCGGGCGCCGCCGGTGGCCGATATGCGCCGGCAGGATGAACAGACTTTCGATAAGCGACACGGTAAAAACACTGACGACCACAAAGGGAATATGGATAAAGATTTTGCCCATTATACCGGAGACAAAAAACATGGGTGTAAAGGCGACCATGTTGGTCAGCACGCTGAAGGTAATGGGCATTGCAATTTCTCGGGCGCCGCGCACCGCCGCTTCAAACCAGGCCAACCCGCTCTGGCGATAATGATAGATGATTTCTCCGACCACAATGGCATCATCGACCACAATTCCCAGTGTAACGATAAAGGCAAACATGGAGACGATGTTAATCGACGAGCCTACATGCGGTAAAAATAGAAATGATCCCAGAATTGAAATCGGTATACCAAGACTGACCCAAAAAGCCAGACGGGCTTCTAAAAAAATCGCCAGCAAAATAAATACCAGTCCCAGCCCAAGATAGCCATTGCGCAGCATGAGGTTCATGCGCTGGCGATAAATTTCGGATCGATCGTTGCGGGCCTCCAGTTCCAGGCCGGGAGGTAGAATTTGATCGATGGTTTCCATTTGCCGGCGGACAGCGTCAGAGACTGATATCGGTGTTTGATCGCCGACGCGAAAGGCCTCAATCTTAACTGCCGGTTGTCCGTTATAGGTGGCAAAGTTGTCGGTTTCTTCAAATCCGTCTTTGATGATGGCAATATCTTCCAGCAGCACCTGGGTGCCGTCGTTGGCGGTGATAATCGGAATTTTGCCAAATTCTTGGCCGTAATCCCGCCGTTCTACGACGCGTACCAGAACGTCACCGCTTTCGGCTTTGATGGATCCGGCGGGCAATTCCACCGATGCGCGGCGAATTCTGTTGGCGACCTCTTCCAGGGTCAGGTTATACGACCGCAGGTTTGATTGGGAAATTTCAATGCTGATTTCATATTTGCGTACCCCTTCCATCTCCACCTGGGTAATGTCCGGATCCTGCAAAAGTCGATCGCGGATATCTTCGGCCACCTCGCGCAGAATCCATTCATCTTGATCGCCATAAAGCGCCAGCGACACCACCGGGCGGCGGCGCTCTGCGATAATGACCTGGGCTTCTTCGGCTTCTTCCGGAAACGAGGTGATGCGGTCTACTTCGTTTTTGATGTCCTGCGCCAGTCGCTCAATGTTTTCACCTTCGATAATCTCCACATTGACGGTGCCGATGCCTTCCTGAGCTTTAGCGCTAAACTCCTTAACGCCCTCCAGTCCTTCAACTCTTTCCTCTATCGCCAGAATGATGCCGCGTTCGACCTCCTCCGGACTGGCACCGGGGTAAGCAACGCTTATCCGGACGATATCGAGTTCAAAATCAGGAAAAACTTCTTTTTTGATCTGGAGGGCCCAGAAGAGCCCGCCAACCAAAAAGATGGCCATCAGCAGATTGGCGGCCACAGAATGGCCGGCCATCCAGGCAATGGGGCCGCGATAGATATTTTTTTGTGAATTATCTTTCATTTGTTTCAGTGCCTGAATGTAACTTTTAGGTTAAAGCAAGATCCAGGTTTGTCATTTGTTTGCGGTCTAAGGCGGGTGCGCGGCTTATTGGGCGATCTGTATGGCCATCCCCTCAACCGGAGTGGGCAGCTCTGAAATGATCAGACGGTCACCCGGCTCGAGGCCGTCTTTGAACAAAACCGTTTCGGCATCACGCCACAGAACATCCACTTCACGGATTTTAAGGGTGTTTTCGCTCGAGGCCACCCAGATGCGTGTGTCTTCACGCAGCGCGGCACGCGGAATGCGGTACACATTATCTAGCCGCCGGCCATCAATCTCAAGGCGCACATACTCACCGATTAAAAGCGGCAGCTGTTTTTTTGCCTTCGGGCTAAGGCCTAAAGGGTCTTTGACTTCGATGAGCACCCTTGCCATGCGGCCTTCTTGTTCCAGATCACCCAGCAACTTGATGACTGTGCCTTGATGTTCAAAATCATTGCGGTGAAAAATGCGGACGATGGAGCCGGTTTCGCTGGCTTGGCGTGGAATCATTATCCAGTTGAGACGATCAACCGGGATGGAGGCCTGAACCCAATAAATATCGGTGCCTACCAGCTCGGCAAGCTGTTCCTGGCTGGATACCTGAGATCCGAGATCGACAAATTTATTGCGCACGATAGCATTAAAGGGCGCCTTAATCCGCGTCCTTTCCAGATCGAGTCTGGCCTTTCTCAGATCGGCCTGTTCACCGGCCAGTTTGGCGCGGGCAGCCTCCAATTGCGGCTCTTTGGCCACCAATGCCGGAATTTTAGCATCTTCAGGATTGTTTTTATATAACAGACGCCATTCCTCTATGGCTGCAGCGGCCTCTTCTTCGGCGACTTTTAGCACGCTCTCCGAGTCTTTAACCCGGGCCTGGGCCAGGGTGACCGCCAATTCATAATCAAGCGGATCGATGCGCAACACCTCTGACCCCTTTTCTAAAAAGCCACCGACAGCAAACTGCGGGTGAAGTGCCACGATTTCCCCGGAGACACGCGATTCGAGAACGATCTCTCTGGCCGGCACCACGGTTCCCATTGCCTGAACGGCAACATTGTG
Organism: Desulfobacterales bacterium; assembly: GCA_030066985.1. NCBI lineage: Bacteria > Pseudomonadati > Thermodesulfobacteriota > Desulfobacteria > Desulfobacterales > Desulfobacterales bacterium. The sequence goes on along the minus strand of JASJAN010000002.1, from coordinate 108,693 downwards.
AACGCCGGGTGTTATCCGGGCCACTTCAACCAAAGGGGCGATTTTGGCAGGCGGCCGCCGGCGCGCCTTGGGTGCTGTCTTGGTAATATAGGCGGCACCGATGATGCCGGCCACAATCACCGCCAATGACAGCCCAATATTGATGATCAGGCGTCGCCGGCTGCGGGACCGACCGGTTCGGGTCGTCTCCTTCGCTGTTTTGATTTGTTCGTCCATATTTACAATAATTTAAGCCTTAAAGCACAAATGGCAATCTTTTCCGACCGAACCCATTATAAAGATTGATCTGATTGAAGTAAAGTAATTCGTCCAAACGAATTGAAATGTGTGCTCAAATATATTAAAAGCCTGCATACAAGATGCCGTTTACTTTCGGTAAGACGTGGTGCGCATTATGCAAGTTTACAGTCATCTGTCAAAATAAACGCGGTTTTCTGAAATAAAAGGATTGCCCATGCGAAATTTTAAATCCATACCGATGATTTTGTTTGTCCTTCTAGTATCATCGTCGATTGCCTTTGCCGCCGGCCCCGCAGAAAAAGCGGAAGGCTTTAGCGGTCGCATCTCAGCAGGTGCTGGATATATGACCAGCACCGATCAGCTTAAAACAAGTGATGAAAACAACCGTATAGATTCTTTAAGCGGCGATGCCGATTGGTACGATTCATTTCTGCCGCTGGTGTTGTTTAACTTGCAATATACCTTCGCCGAAAGCGGCCGACAGATCTATTTTGGAACCCCGCCGGAACTCAGCGGGCCGCCCGGGCTGTCGCTGGGTTTTGTGCAGCCCTTTTCAGACGGCAGCCGCCTGGACATATCTGTTTTTGCCCGCTTATTTTCAGAAGTCTGGCGGGATCCTTACCTGACAGACGTCAACCGTAAGGAAACCCGCGAGCACAATTACGGCACGCGCGTCGCTTACGAGAAAATTCTGGGCAGCGGCTTTAACCTTTCCTATGCATTTTCCCGGACGGACGTTAATGTCGATGATATCGGGGATCGCTTCAATGATCTGGAGCGCGACGGCTACGCTCACAAAGCTGAAGTTGAATATGACTTCCGCCTGGGGCAAACCATCACGTTGACACCGGGCTTTGAGCTGACTGTCGCTGACATCGACGGCGAGGCCAATGCCTACAACGGTTACCAATTCGGGTTGGGCTTTCGCAAATTTTCAAAAACCTATCAGCTTATGTTAAAAGGTAGTGTTGGCTGGGATGACTACGATGAGCGGCACCCGGTTTTTAGCAAAACCCGCAATGATACCAATTATTCTGTGTTCGGGATGTTCACACGCTCTGATCTGTTCGGGGTCGACGCTCTTTTCGCCACCATAATGGCCGGCTACCGGTACCGGGACTCCAACATCGGCTTTTTGAATGCCCAAACCTTTTTGAGCGGCGCGATGGTTGGAATCGAGTTTTAGGACCATCGGCTCTGATTTCATATTGCTGTCGGTTGCAGTTCCTTTTGAAAACTGATAGTCGAGCTAAAAGATAACCCTCTCACCTTTTACTTCATAGCGGAGTTTATCATGAAAGAGTCTTTGAAGAAGGGTCTGGCGTTCAAATTTCAATTCCTGGTCCCGGAAGACAAAACGGTCCCCTATTTGTATCCCGAAGCCCCGGAATTGCAGCAGATGCCAAAAGTTTTGGCCACCGGTTTCATGGTGGGTCTGTTCGAGTGGGCGTGTATTCAGGCGATTAACCCCCACCTCGACTGGCCCGACGAGCAAACTGTGGGCATCGGGTTAAACCTGAATCACCTGGCGGCCACACCACCGGGTCTGACGGTTACCGTATCGGTAAAGCTGAAGGAAATCGACGGCCGCAGATTGGTCTTTTCGATTGTCGCCGATGACGGCATTGACAAGATTTCCGAAGGAACCCACGAGCGCTTTGTCATCGATGCCGCAAAATTCAATAAAAAGGTTGCCGAAAAAGGCAAAAAGGCGGGCACCTAAAACCCGGCGCATGTCTAGGACAGAGGTTGCGTTCTCTTGTAGGCAATAGGAAACATGCCTTCCTCACTCAATTTTTCTATTTTTTGAATCGAATCTTCCAGGTGCTGAATCATTATGGCCTTGGCCTTGCGGGCATTCTGTTCTTCAATGGCCTGAACCAGTTGCTCGTGTTGCGAGACCACCAGGTCGAACCAGTCGTCTATCGTCATGAAGACAACGTTGCTGAGATTGGTGTTTCTTTCAATCAGCGATGCCAGACCTTCGTTGACACGCTCCATGACTTTGTTATGCGTGGCGGAAATATACAGATTGTGAAGCATGATCTCCCAGTATGAGCGCTCCTCTTTTTTATCCTTTGATTCACTGTTACCGGACTTTAGCTTTTCGATACAGGCTCTCATTTTCATCAAATCTTCATCCGTACGACGGTGGGCAGCCAATTCCGCTGCTGATACGCTCAAAATCCAGCGCATTTCCATAACCTGCGGCAAAAGATCCTCGAGCCAGAAAGGCATAAACTGCATGCTATCGGTGAAATCGCTCAGAAAGGGTGTTAGCACGAATATGCCCTGGCGTTCAACCGATTCAAGAACCCCCCAGGCTTCCAGGGTGATAATGGCTTCACGCAGCAGTGAGCGGCTGACGCCCAACATTTCCGCGAGATCACGCTCGGCCGGTAGCTTGCTGCCTTTGGTGTACATCTTGGTTTTGATGAGCTCTTTCAGTTTGGCGATAACGTCGTCTCTTTTCTTTTTCAACGATTATTCCTCAGCATTTTATTTTTGGTCAACCAGTGGTTTGAAATACCCTCATTAGCGGGCCTAACAAAAGCACCGCATCATTTACAGTTGAGAAACTGGATGATTTGGCCGTTATGATATAAAAGGTCTTTATTTTAATATCTTAATCACATTTTCAATGTCAAGCTGATCAAAATGCTCAAATTTAAGATTGACAAAACAGATGTGATTGAGTAGATTTTTTTGGTAGGACCACCGGTAGACCAGGATGGCTGTTTTTAACCGCCAGAAACGTCATTGCTGTGCATTAGCGGTTGAACCGGCGATCATAATAGACCATCAGGGAGGGTTTAGTATATGTCGGACAAAATAAAAGCAGCCCAGAACAATCCGCAATTGACCAGCGAGCGGGTTGCGCGTTTGCGCGCACGGCTGGTCGAAGTGCGCCCGCAGGTTTTTGCCGAGAGGGCGCTACTGGTGACCGAAGCGTATCAAAATGCCGCAAACGACCCACCGGCAATTTGCCGCGCCAAAGCCCTGGATCGAATCCTGCAAAAAAGCGCCATCAGCATAAAGGCCGATGAATTGATTGTGGGTTGCAAGGTCCCCCTGGCAAAAGGATCTCCAGTTTATCCTGAATTCAACGTCAAATGGCTTGAAGATGAGCTGGACACCCTGGCGGATAGGGAAGAAACATCTTTTGAGATTGATGCTGATACCAAGACGGCTTTAGAACAGCGGGTTATCCCCTATTGGAAAGGGCGGACCGTTTATGACCGCATTTTAGAGCAAGCGCCCGAGAAAGCATTGGCGGCCGGAAAGGAGGGTCTTTTATTTCATTATTACATCGACCGCAGCATCGGCCATATCTCGGTCAATTATGAAAAAGTACTCCAACTGGGGTTTTGCGGAATCAAGGCTGAAATTGCCGCCCAGCAGGCGCAGTTGGCTGAAACCCAGGATGATTTTCCACAAAAAAGCGCCTTTTATGAGACCCTGATAATGGTCGCCGATGCAGCGATCGCTTTTTCGCATCGATATGCAGAGCTGGCTTCCGATCTGGCAGCCGACTGCGAAGATCCGGTTCGCTGCAGGGAGCTGGAGAACATTGCCCTCATATGCCGGCGCGTGCCGGAACACAGAGCTAAAACCTTGCACGAGGCACTGCAGTCATTCTGGTTTGTGCATCTCATCTTGAATCTTGAAAGCAATTCTTACGCTATTTCTCCCGGCCGCTTTTGCCAGTATGTCTACCCGTTTTATCAGGCTGACCTTGAAAGCGGGAAGATCGATGAGGCCGGCGCGCAGGAATTGATCAATTGCCTGTGGATCAAATTTAACGAAATGACGGTGGCCAAAGCCGGTGCTTCGGCTAAAGCCAGCAACACCTATGTTGATTTTCAAAACTTGAATATCGGCGGACTCGGGGCTGATGGCAGTGACGGCACCAATGACATCTCTTATTTTTGTCTTAACGCCCTTGATGCCCTGGCGCTCCCCCAGCCCCAGTTATCATGCCTGGTCAGTTCTAAGACCGATAAGGATTTCCTGATGCGGGCCTGTGAAGTCGTGCGCAACGGGACCGGCATGCCCGCCATGTTCAATGATGATGTCAAAGTCATCAGTTTGTTATCCAGCGGCAAATCACTGATAGATGCCCGCAATGGCGGTGTTAACGGGTGTGTCGAGGTCAATGCCCAGGGCTGTGACAACATGGCCTCCACAGGATATGTGAATCTACCCAAATGCCTCGAGCTGGCGCTTAACGACGGCATCAGCATGACCAGTGGCAAACAGCTGGGACCGCGGGCGGGTAAAATCACCGATTTTAACGCCTTTGAAGATGTATGGCAGGCCTTTGCACAACAGCTTAAAGCGGCCGTGGCCCTGAAGGTCTCCTATGATACGGCTGCTCTGGAAGCCTTTTCCAAACACTGCCCCGTCGTGTTTACATCCCTGGTGATGGATGATTGCATTGAAAAGGGAAAAGATTTTCATCAGGGCGGCGCCCGCTACAATGCGCCCATGATGTGCGGCGTGGGGCTGGGCACCCTGACAGACTCGCTGGCGGCGATCCGGCAATTTTGTTTTTTGACCGGACAATACACTCTTGTGCAGATTCACGCAGCGCTGTTAGACAATTTTTCGTCACAGCCGCTTTTGCAGAAACAGCTGTGGAAAAACGGGCCCAAATTCGGTAACAACGATGAACACGTCGACCGGTTGGCAGTCGATACCGTGAACCTGTTCAGTGACATCCTCGGCGGTCACCTGAACGTCTACGGCGAAGCGTATCGGGCCAACATGATCCCCACGACAACCCACATTCCCATGGGACATTCCACGGCGGCGACTCCCGACGGCCGTTTTTCCGGTGCGCCCCTGTCTGAAGGCGTGTCTCCCGTCCAGGGGCAGGATATGTCCGGGCCCACCGGCATGATTCTATCCTTGGCCAAGGTTGACCATGCCCGCACGGCGGGCACCCTGCTGAACATGAAATTTACACCGCAAATTTTAGCTGGCCGGGAGCAATTGGAGAAATTTTCCGAACTGATACGGACCTATTTTGCCCTCGGCGGCTACCACATGCAGTTCAACGTGGTCTCAAAAGAAACCCTGCTGGCTGCTCAGAAAGATCCCCGCTCGTATCGTTCCCTGATTGTAAGAGTCGCCGGCTACAGTGATTATTTTGTGTCGCTGAGTAAAGATTTGCAGGATGAAATCATCATGCGTACCGCCCACGGGGTCGATTGATGCCGCAAACCGATACAGCCCTGATATTTGATATCAAGCACTATGCCATCCATGACGGACCGGGTATCCGGACCACCGTTTTCATGAAAGGCTGCCCCTTAAGATGCCGCTGGTGTGCCAATCCCGAATCACAGCATGCCCACCCGGAAGTGCTGTACAACTGGGATCACTGCACCCTGTGCCGTGAATGCGAGCAGGCCTGCCCGAATGCAGCCGTTGAATTTGAGTCTGACCGACGCCGGTACCATCCACAGCGCTGCACCGGATGCGGCCTCTGTGCCCGGGTTTGTCTGTCCGATGCGGTCGAGCTGTGCGGTTATACGATTGATGTCAAAACGCTCTGGCAGCAGATCAAAGCGGATCGGGCCTTCTGGGACCGCTCCGGCGGCGGCGTCACCCTCTCCGGCGGTGAACCTCTGCTCCAACGGGAGTTTGCCAGCGTGTTCCTCTCCCATTGCCAGATCCGTCGGGTCCATACGGCAATTGAAACCTGCGGCCATGCGCCTGAAGCGCATTTCGATGCCCTGCTTTCCCATGTGGACCTGGTCATCTTTGATTTTAAAGTGGAAGACACTGCTGCACATAAGCGTTACACGGCCGTATCGAACCATCGAATCAAAAACAATTTATTAAAGCTGTTAAAAAGCAACAAAGATGTTCTGGTGCGCTTGCCGCTGATACCCGGTTACAATGATTCTCCGGGGATGATCAGAAAAACCGGTGAGTTTCTGGCTAAAACCCGCGCAGGGCTCCCGGTTGAAGTTTTGCCCTATCACCGACTGGGAGCAAATAAATATGCGCATCTGGGGCGGCCCTATGCGCTATCGGAAGTTAAAACGCCCGACGACTTTCAACTGAAAGCGGTGGCCGATTCTCTGAGCGGATTTGATCTGGATCTCAAGCTGGTTCACGGCCATCAAACCGAAAATCGGATTTAACACAGCGCCTTAACATTTTCATACCGGGGGTACAAATGGCTTTAAAGGAAAAGACAGCCCTGGTGACCGGTGCCAGGGTCGGTATCGGCAGGGCCATTGCCGTGCATCTGGCCGAGCAGGGGGCCAACATCATCGCCTGCTCACGGACGCTTTCGCCGGCTGACACCGTTATTGCAGAGTGCACCTCCAAAGGGTCAAAGGCCCTGGCGGTAGCAGCCAATGTCGCTGTGCTGCAGGATTGCGCGCAGGTGGTAAAGAAAGGGATCGATCATTTCGGGCGGATTGACATCCTGGTCAATAATGCCGGCATATATCCATCGGCACCCTTGCTGGAAATTGACGAGCAAACCTGGGACCGGGTTTTCGCCGTCAATCTCAAGGGGACTCTGTTTGCCGCCCAGAGCGTCGCCAAATTGGCAATGGTTCCCCAAAAAAGCGGCAGAATTATCAATATCAGCTCCTGCGATGGCCGACGGCCGACAGCCGGAATCGCCCATTATGCTGCATCCAAGGCCGGTGTTATCAGCCTGACCAAATCGTTGGCGCTGGAGCTGGCGCCCCATAACATTACTGCCAATGCGGTGGCGCCGGGCTGGGTGGAAACCGAAGCCATACTGAAGTCCGATCGCTGGAAAACGGCTGTTAAGGAAATTCCGCTGGGCCGGCTTGCCCGACCGGAAGAGATTGCCGGGATCGTCGCCTTTCTGGCAGACGACAGTGCCGGGTATATTACCGGCGCGACGTTTGATATCAACGGCGGCCTCATTATGGATTAGAAAAGCATCAAACCTGTTAGAAGTTATCTCAAAAATAGTAGATCACGCCCAAGGGTCCGCCTCCGGCGGATTAGATGCATTTTTGAGATAACTTCAAATTGATTTTACGAAAAGAAGGGCCAGCATGAAGTACATCTCCTTTGCAGCGCTCGCCGATAAAGCGGCGGAATTAAATCAGGCCGGCCAAAAATGGCATTTTCACATGATCGGCCCCGCCTGCATATTCAGTCGGCGAAAGAACGAATATGAAATCATCATCGAAATTGAATTGACGGGTGAAGAATTCGCGTGCAGTTTTTCCGAAAAACCCATGCCGGAAACGCGCCAGATGGCCGAACTGTGCTATGGACCCGGCTTTTTAAACAATAAAGAGAACCCTGATGATACGATTACAGCTGATCAGAAGGCGGATAAAAACGAAGCCTTCGGCAAGATAATGGATCGCGCCCGGGCCTGTTGCGCAGCCGGTACAGCCTGGCACAACCATCATCTTTTCCCCGAGTGTATTTTCAATCCTCAAAGGGGAAAGCACAGCATCGTTTTTGAAGATGAAAACAATGGAGAGGCGCTGTATGCCTACTATGACCATGATCCGGTAAAAGACCTGGCCGAACTGGAAGCGCTTTTTTTCGCTAACCGATGACCCTATCAGAACAGCTCCGGGGGAGGAGAAATAGCATCATTGATGCCTGCCGGCCGTCCCCATTGCACTGAATGCGCGAACCAATTCCGGTGGGTTTTTGAAAACAGCCTGTGCCCCGGAGCGCTCTAATTCATCTCTGGTTCCATATCCCCACAGAACGCCAAAACCACTGACACCATTTTCTTTTGCACCAATCATATCATGCTCACGATCACCGATCATCACCGCCACAGCAGGTGAAAGCAATTCTGTTTGCAGGATGTGGGCTATTAGACTTGTCTTGTCGCCCCGGGTTCCGTCAAGTTCACTGCCATAGATACACTTGAAGTAGTGCTGCAGTGCAAAGTGCGCGATAATTCGCTGCGCATAAATGGTCGGTTTGGATGTGGCCACATAAAGTGTATGGCCATAGTTTTGCAGGGATGCCAGCACATCGGCGATGCCGCCATAGACTTGATTCTCGTATAATCCCACACTGCCAAACCGCTCACGGTAAAGCGTCACCGCTTTCTCAATAAGGGCTTTGTCCTCAGTGGCCAGCAGTTTTGCGAAGCTTTCCCTTAACGGGGGCCCGATGCACCAGCGCAAATTTTTCCCGGACGGCAATTGTTTGCCCAGCTTATCCAGCGCATACTCAATGCAGTTGGTAATGCCTGTCAAAGGGTCGGTCAACGTACCATCCAGATCAAATAAGAGATTCATTGTTTTTCAGTCTAAGGATCAGGTTCAACTACAGCGCTTTTTTGTCACGAGTCTTGTTTGTCTTTTCGCATCACTCCTTCAAGATGGGTCCTGCGGGCCTCTTGTTTGCGTTGACGCTCTTTTGCGCGGCACTCGCGGCAGCGAACGGCCGTGGCGAAAAAGTATCCACCGGCCTCCTCGTACCACCATTTTTGCTGGGCGGCTTTCCAGATTTCGACCGAGCCACAATCGCGACAGGTGAATTCGATATCGTAGTAGTATTCGGGCGGAGAATCATACGTATTGCCCATGTTGAGCTTTGATTCGTCCACCGGCAGCCGATGAGCGGCTTTGTTTTTTCTTCGAAGTTTCTTTTTTCTGGGCATAGCACGGTCCAACTATCGATTCAGTTCAGCAGCTTGCTGTTGATAGTCGCTGCTGTTATGGAAAGTTATCAATTAGACGATTCCTCAGGTTTGATTTTCAGGCGCTTCTGCGCAACGGAGCCCCGTCGGGAGCAGCAAAACGTAAAACTGGATTTGATTAGATCGGCCTTTTGGGAGCAGCAGGCCAACCGCCTGCAAATTTGATTATTGTGCCCGTATGAAATGAACCTTTCATAGTGGCCAGATAGTTTACCAACTCACCTATTTCCTCCGGTTCACCGAGCCTGCCTGCCGGCACAACTTCCCTTATGAATGCTTTGCCGATAGGGTCATCTATAAATTTTGTCTTTGGAAAGTAGGCCTCACTGTATAGGTAATTGGGTGCAATGGCGTTTACCGGAATACCGAAAGGCGCTAGCTCTATACTTAAAGATTTAACCAACGCATTCGTTCCGGCCCTCGCGATGTCAGGTATAGCGCCACCCGGCAAAGGCAGTTCGGTACGACATGATGTGATCATGATGACATTGCCCTTACCTTGTTTTTTAAGACGTGGAATGGCCGCCTGCATTAATTTAAATGGATAGACCAGGACACTTTCTATCGTTGCATTTAAATCTTCCACATTCGCTTCCTCTATTGGAATATGTATCGCGGGAAACGTATCGTTACTTACCAGAACATCAATCTTTTTATGATGATCCCATGCGTGCTCAATGAGCGCCTTTGGGTCCTGCAGGCTTATCGGAACTGTGCCGGGATTTTTGTCTTCGTAATCCTCTTGTATCTTTGTATCATTAAAGGCGGGATCTTGAGCCAAAACGTGATATCCGCCTTCCAATAGAGCTTTAACCGCGGGCGGACCAACATAGTCCAGGACATTTGTAACCAAAGCGATTTTTTTATTCATCATCTTCTCCGGGATGGCACTTATGTGATTTTGGAGAGGAGCGAAAAAACCTAACGGGGCGGCTTTGTAGCGAGGGCAGCGAGTCCATAAAAGCCGCAGGTTATACCATTGCTATTTATAAGCTTATGATTTACTTACCATAAAGGATTTTTCTATCAGCAAATTTTCTTTGTGATAAATTTGAAAAATCCATTCCCCCTTAACCATTTCATAGCTTTCATTAAAAGTGTAATGCTCGGCCCTCCAGGTACCAATTTTAGCATCGACTATGGCGCTGCTTTTAGTTTTTCCTTTAATAGGCGGATGTATGGCGACTACTTTTAGCGTCACTTTTGAGCCTTCCGGCTCTCCATTTATGACATATTTGATGCCAAATGAGAGTCCTTTTTCCGCTGGAATATTAGTAGTCTTGCTGATGAAGACAACTCCCTCAGTAATATTATAACCTCCGCTTGCCGTAGTATCAGATGATACCGTCTCTTTTAGATTGATGTTACAGATACCGTAATCCCGAATTTCAGCGCCAAATATCTTTTGTGAATCAACCTGAGAACCAGCGCAACCTAAAATAAGAAAAAGCATAGCAAGGCAAGTGATATATGATTTCATTAGTCCCCTCTCAAATAATGTGATGTATAACGGTGACTTGAACGGCCTGGTTTGCGCGTAGGGCAACAGGTCCGCTCGAGTGACTGGTTGGATGCTATGGTGTTCCTAATGCCTCTTGTATTTTGTTTTGATCAGTATATTTAACATAGCTAGTGATAGAAGTCTTTACATTCTGATTGGTCATAAGTTCTTGCATAGCTACCTGACCAACTAATTCAAATGCTTTGCGAAGTGCTAAAGGATCAGTTGTTTGAGCTGACCTAAATTCTGATGCACAATCTTCTGCTAATAGCCGTGTAACCAAATTACCAACATATTTGTCGATTTTGACTCTATCTTCTTGTTTGATGTTCGAATATGAGCTCATTTCAGGATGTGCTGCAATTGCAAAATATATCCATTTGGCAAGATTTTTCCTTTCTTTCCCTGTTAGCGAGTCGATAAGACAGGTACCCAGATTGAGCTCGCTGGCATTCACTGGGGATATAGATACCGCTACAAATAAAAGGATAAGGAATAATGCCATAAAATTATTCTTCATAAGGTCTCCTTTAATTCGCTTATTTATGTTTCTGGGTTTTCTATCCAAGAGTACGCTGCGTCCTCATCATGAAATACCTCAAATTCTAAATTTCTCATTTCCCCGAAGGCGGACAACATGCGGCCCAGGCCATATCTAACCTGTGCTTCCGCGTCGACGATAATGGCACAGCGGCCCTGGAAAGTAGGAGAATTGGCGAGCAGATCTGCAAGCGCCTCCATTTCCTGTGCTGTGCGCGTCTCGTCGCTCTCCCTGACATCCATGATCAAATGAACGCCGTTTGAACTGTTGGGATCATTCAGAGCACTTTGATAGTTATTGAATGTTTCTTCAAACGAATAATTGCCTACTGCATAACAATGAACGACCCCGGGTCTCTTGTGTTCGTAGTATGTAGGCATAGATCCTGCCTCCGTTTTCTACTTTCTCTTGTTAGTGTTTAAGCTCACCAGCCGACTTCGTACTTATCCCTGAATAGAACCCGCCTCGCCTCTTCCGGCTAAGTGTAGCGCTTGGTTAAGTCAGTTATTGAGCGAGTTGCGTTTTTACATGTGTACTGGATAAACGATGCAAATCTGCACTCGACCTATAATTCATTTACTTTTAAATGTGTTTTCCCCACAGATCTTCGAAGACAAAAAATTATACTATTGGCAGACTGATCGTGCAACAGCTTGCCATACCATGATATTTTAATCCACCAGTTGATTTTCTATATTAGCACAGGTTGGCTTCCTGAACGATCCGACGCCACACTTTTTGATCCAGCGCTTGCGGATCGCTGCGTTTGATCTTGCCGGCCGCCACCTGAGCCATAAATTCTTCGGTGGCCTTTAGCGATGCCCTTGGGCCGCCCAGAATCTTATCGGGCGCCTTGACGCTCTTTGGCATCTTGTTCTTTTGGATCAGGCGATGGATGACCCTGAGGGTTTCCGGATGCTCGAGCAATTCCTGGTGCTTTTTTGCTTTTTTAAGATTAAACACTTGGCTGTCGGGAATCTGCACCAATCGCGCTGACCAGAAGGGCACTGTGCCGTCACCCCCGCCGCCCGCGCCGTGTTTGCCGTCTATAGGTGATTTATCCTTGTTGGGATTGAAGGTGGCACCATTTACGGGTTTCCATTTTAACTCCACCCAGGTGCGCCGCTGCAGGGCGCGGATATGAAATACCCGTTTCACGACGGCAGGCGGCAGCTGCCGGGTGATGATGTTGCGCATTTGGATGGCGGCCGCCAAAAAATCCGGCCTGACCCAGGATGGGTAGCGGGCAAACATCTGGGGATCGAAAGGGTCGGCTTCTATGGCGGAGTTTTTCTTGTCACGCACAGGGTAGCGGCCGATTTCCAGTTTAGCGGCGTTGCGGTTGTAGGTTTTTTTATCTAGCGGCATGAGGATATAGGTGCCCATGAGCGTTCCGGTCAGACGGGCCAATTTTTTGGTATTGTAGATGGTGTTCAACGGTTTCTGGCCCTTGTAGTAACGGTTTATATGGGTGGCGGTACCGTAGAAGGGCGTTGCCACTGTCACCAGGCGCGACATCCATGCGCGCACATCTGCTGTCTTGGTGCTGGTTTTAAACACCTTGTGCAAAAATACTTTGGCCACCAGGCCACCCATGCTGTGGCATAAAATGGTGGTATTGGGCAGCGGGTTTTCCTGCCACAACTCCTGGACCCGCTGTTTGAGCGTCTTGAGGAAAAATTGCAAAAACCCGGCCGACTCGCGAACCGTACGGCGCCAGTCAAATCCGAATACCAGGTAGTTATAACCCTTGTCCCGAAAATAGTCTTCGGTGGCATTATAGGGTTTAAGCAAAAAACGCAGGGGGCCGTTGGGGATGCAGATGTGATTGCCGATATCATGGTTGTTTAGCAGAATTTCAAGCTGCAAGGCTTCTTTTTCAAAAATAATACCCGGGTCCATCCAGATCGGGTCGTAATTAAACGGCAGAGAAGCAGCGCCTTTATAGGGTTTTTTTGATCGATCGATCTGTGATCCCATGCCCCCGGGAATCAGCAATACGGTGGGCTTGCTTTTTTTATAAGTGCGGGCAAATTCTTCGATCTGGCGCACGTGCGCCTGACGAATTTCTTTTCTGCGGGCGCTTTCATATGTCATGGTGCTGCTCCTTAGGGGTTGCCGTAAATAAAAAACCCCATCACTTCCTGCAAATGATGGGGATTAACGGTCGCATCACATGGCTACCTCTTCTTTGCGGTTAGCACATTGGAATAACGGCTAACCTTTACCATGATGCCATCCTGCCGTCAATACGCGGCGAAATCGCCTAATCATAAAATCGTTGAAATTATTGAAAAAGAATAAATGCTGCTTACTTTCTACGACACAATAAAGGGTCTCAGCATGCGTAAGCACGACAGAAATAGACAAGATGCGAAAATTTTTGACTGACACAGATGGGTTGAAAATCGGTCTGACGATCATCGGGCTGCTGGGTTGCATCGGTTTGCTGGGTGGATGTGCCGAGGTGGTTGTGCCCGGGGCGATGGCCGGGGGTGGCGAGTATTATCGCTATACCACCTCCAATATTGCCAAAGAAACTTTAATGGGTGATGAGCGCGATGTGACCGAGGCGGCTCGCAGCGCCCTGACCCAAATGGATATGCGGATACATTCGGTAACCCCTTATACGGATGAAACCATCATTCTGGCATCAACACCCGAATTGGAGATCAGCATTACAATTGTCCCGGTGACGGCTAATACCACCCAGGTCATTATTGATGCCAAAGAAGACCACATCATCAAAAAAGACAAGGCGACTGCGGATGCCATCTTAGCCCAGATTCGACATGTGCTGGCCAGCAAAGATTCAACTGAAGACCTATTTTCCAGGATTTTTATCAAAAACAATTGCAAACACCACATTTACGTGGCTGTGCGTTTTCTGACCGCCAAAAATGAACCGGAACACTGGACAACCCGGGGCTGGTTTGCGTTGCAGGCGGGTCAAAAAAAGCACATTGCCGATACTCACAACCGCTATATCTATTTTTATGCTGAAACGCGCCTGAAAGATCAAATGTACTGGAGCGGTGATGATTTTCACTGGTTCGAGGGCCATCGGTTTGGATTTTTCAAGGCTGATTTCGGCAATGATTTGGGTGACATCACCCAATCGTTTGGCTGTGATTAACATCCGATAGTCTACCTTAAACCTGCAATTAATTCCCTCCTGCGGACATAATTCTAATCTTGACATATACCACAATGTAGTATATAATTTTTATTCAGAAGGTGGTTTCAGATTTTCCAATAGCTTTTCCCCCCGTTTAAAACTCGCCGATAGTGAATGATACTGTGATTTAAATCGCGAATTTCCGATGATGACGTTCTGCTAAATGGAGGTGAAGAATGGAAGCTGCAATTGATTACCGAAAATGTAAACGCTTTTACCATAATTCAACCATCTTGCTGGAGGATGAACACAAAGGCTCCTTTGCATATGGTAAAATTAACAATATGAGTGGCGATGGCATGTTCTTTATCACTGAATTTGCCTTCAAGCCCGGTACCCGGGTTAGATTCAGACTGGATAATCCCCCGTTTAAATCCTGTCCCAACGAATTTTGTGGTGTCGTCAAGTGGTGTAAAGATACCGGCGATGAGGATGGGGGTGATTATCCGTATGGAGTGGGTGTCGAATTCTGCTAAACTCCACCGGTTGAGCCCGTTACCCGTTAGCCCGTTCACCGGTTAAATAGTTTAAACCCCATTTTTTCAGGTTGGAAAAATGGGGTTTTTGCTTGCTGGATTACTGCGGATCCGAACGACTGCTTGAAAACCGAGCGGAGGTGTTTGTGGTAATTTGGTATTCACCAAAAACCGGAGATCACTCGTGGCAAACACTTCAACACCAAACCAAAGCAATGGCGTCAGTGGTTTTTTAATTGCCACTGCCTGTCTGCTTTTGCTGCTGTCCTTTGGCTACCGCGCCGGGTTCGGTCTGTTTGTCAAGCCCATAACCGAAGCCAACGGCTGGGGCCGTGAAATCATATCCATCGCCTTGGCGGTTCAAAATCTTTTCTGGGGAATCATTGCCTTTTTTGCCGGCGGTCTGGCGGATCGTTTCGGCAACGTTAAAGTCGTCATTGCCGGAACTTTTTTATATGCTCTGGGTATGGTGTTGATGCCCGGAGTGGCCAGCCCCTGGGGATTGAACGCTTCCGCCGGGATATTGGTGGGTGCCGGTATTGCGGGCACTTCCTTTGGCATTATCCTGCCGGCTATGGCCAGAGCAGTGGGCCCGCAGCGGCAGCAGTGGGCGCTGGGGCTGGGAACCGCCGCCGGCTCCATCGGTCAATTTGCAATTGTGCCGCTGTCCCAATTGTTGATCGATACCTATGGCTGGGCCACCGCCCTCAACATCCTGGCCGGTTCGGCTTTGTTAATGGCGGTGCTGGCCATTCCACTGGCGCCCTACTCCGGAAGACAGCCGGCCGGGCAAGCGCAAAACGCTAACGACCAGACAGTTCCTCAAGCGCTCCAGGAAGCCATACAATACCGATCATTTTTGCTGCTGGTGATGGGATTTTTTGTCTGCGGTTTTCATGTGGCCTTTATCACAGCCCATATGCCGGCGTTTATCACCGATCTGGGTTTTGAGCCTAAAGTGGGTGCCTGGAGCATATCGCTTATCGGTCTGTGCAATGTATTCGGTGCGTATATTTCCGGGGTTGTATCCGGCAAAATGTCGATGCGCTTTCTGCTGGTGTGGATCTATTCAGTGCGTGCGGTCGTGATCACCTTGTTTATGTTAATCCCGGTGAGCCTCACCTCCGTGCTGGTGTTCAGCGCCACCATGGGGTTTTTATGGCTGGCGACGGTGCCGCCGACTTCGGGACTGGTTGCGTTGATGTTCGGGACCCGTTACATGGCCATGCTTTACGGTATAGTTTTTCTGGGCCATCAGGTGGGCAGCTTCATTGGTGTCTGGCTGGGTGGCTGGCTGTATGATCACAGCGGAAGCTACGATATGGTCTGGTGGCTGGGCGTGGTGCTGGGTTTAATGGCCGCATTTGTACACTGGTTGATGAACGAGCGGCCGGTTGAGCGGTTGGCCGCTGAAACGGTGTAGACCCTTCCTGATAAGTATTGAATTTTATCCAGCGTCTGCAGGTTTATTTAAATTCGATAAGGACCTGACTGCCCGTCTGGCTTTGCTTTCCACTCACGGTTGAAATTTTTGAGGGCTCTACGCCCTTTGCGATCAGATAATTTTTAACGGTATTGGCGCGGACTTCGGACACCATTTGGTCATAGGATGAGGTGCCGGTCGAATCTGAAAAGCCTTTTATGCTAATCTGCCATTGCGGATTTTGCGCCATAAAGAGCGCCACACGATCAAGCCTTTCATATGCTTTGGCGGTGAGGTCATTTGAGTTGGGATTGAAATAAATGTTCAAAGGCGTGTCCGGGTTGATTCCGACAGTCGTTTGCGTGGAGGCCGTCTGCGATTTAGCACTGGGCTCAACCACTGCCGGACCGCTGGATTTGTTTGTCGCGGCCTGTTTGTTGACAAAAGGGAAGATATCGGTATAGCCGGAGATATCGGTGATCAACAGAATCAAAAATACCAAAAATAAGATGATGATAAAGGTTTCAAAAAAGCCGCTGCCGGCCGGCAGCTCATCGATGGAATCCGCGATATGTTCCAGCTCAGCATCTGATAAACTATCCACCCGGGCGACAACCTCCGCCGGGTCAATGCCGCGGGATTCCAATAGTGCGATGATATCTTCGCGCAGCAGATATTGGTTGATACGGTCCCGCATCTGCTGGCTGTGATCGATTTTGATCGTCGTTTCGGTACTGATCATGGCCGCCAAGCCCGATTGATACAATCCTGAAAGCAACAGCAAGTGGAGAGCCAGCAGCAAAGCGGCAGGCCTAATTAGTCTGCGAAGGGCGTTCAAATGTGATCTCCTTTCACCTGAAATGGCGCTAACGTTCATTCATAACACAAACCAATGTTTCTTGCCAGCGTTCACGAACCAGACACCGGCCTCAAATCTAAAGCCCTGCTTCTCATTGTGAGATGAGGCGTCATGTTTTAACCAGATGGCCCAAAAAGTACAGGCTATCCCAGTCGCCCTAGACGGAACAACCGAGATAGCCTAACCATAACACCAAACCGCGAAAAAAGAGGGCAGGCATCATGGGTCAAAAAAACCCTTACACCTTAAAGTAATAAAGAACAATAGCAAAAATCTTAAAATTTGTGTTTTTATTGCACCTATAGCTGACCGCGACACTTCAGGCTGACAGCGTTTACACCAATCCCGCATCTTCAAATAGCTTTTTCATGCCGGTCTTATTTTCGAAGATTTCTTCTCGGGTAAGGCCTTCCAGCTCGTGGGGAAATACCAGCCACTTATCGGTCGCATGAATATAATAATCCGGCACGATGTCTGTTAAATTATATTTCGGTTTAAACCAGGCCGTGGCAACCCGGATGTCTTTTGGCAGGTTGCGGCGCATTTTTGCGGTAAGGGCCTCGATGATGGCTTTAATGCTGCTGCCGGTATCAAAGACATCGTCAACGAGCAGCAGGCCGTCTTCCCAGTTGGCTTGACGGATGACATACTCTAGTCCATGGACGCGAACTTCTTTGTCTCTTTTTTTGATTCCGTAATAAGAAGAGGTGCGAATAGCGATATGATCGGTTTTAACACCCAGATGGTCCAGTATTTCCTGAACCGCAATGCCGACCGGTGTGCCGCCCCGCCATACCCCGATGATAAAACTGGGCCTGAATCCGCTTTTGAAGATGCGCAGCCCCAGCTCAAATGAATCGTTTAACAGCTCCTGCGCGGTGAGGTATCGTTTGTCGTCATCCATAATCAGATACAGGGGGTTAAAATGATAGGGTCAAAAGGTCCACCCGTATTATATTTTTCATTCCCGTTTTTAGTCAAATGAAAAATCGATTGCAAAACTTTAACCCTTAAATCTTTTGCGAATAAGGAGCGCCATGGGTATTGAGTGAGACCTTATTAAATGGCAGCGATTCTCTGGGATGCTCCGACTTGCTCTCCTGCGGATATCCAATGGCGATGATGGATTCTACCCTCATATGCTCCGGTAGATTCAGTACACCGGCAATATAGGCTTCAGCCGACTGCTGATCATCATGTTTTCGTTCCCTGATTTGAATCCAACAGCTGCCCAGTTCAAGCGATGTAGCAGCCAGATGGATAAATGCGGATGCAATCGATGCGTCTTCAATCCATACATCGGTAATTTGCGGATCGCCGCAGACAACGATTCCCAGGGCGGCATTTTTCAAAAAGCTGGCCCCATGGGGTTTTGCGCCGGACAGTTTTGCCAGGATTTCGGGTTCGGTCACAACGACAAATTCCCATGAATTTTTACCCATCGATGTCGGCGCGCGCAGCGCCGCTTCCACCAATTGATCAATCGTTGTCGGATCCAGCTTTTGGTCCTGGTATTTTCGAATGCTTCTGCGCTTTTTCAGTAATGATAAAAACATAGAACATGGACCTCCTCTCTGAAAATAGCAATCATTTAAAATGGAATCTAAGTTCTGTCGGTCGAACCTGTTACCCGCTTGTCCCCTTATGGCGGGTTGGTCTTTTTGCCGGTTAGATGAATAAAAAATAGACAGTACTCCTTCTTAACGGGCCCAACGGGCTAAACGGGTAACCGGCAAACCTGTTTGATTCTAAGAGACTGGCATGATAAAATTTTTTTATGGTACAGTCAAAGAAAATAAGACCGCTGAATATTCAAAATAAAAAAATGAAATACACAACGATATGCGCTTTGGGCACGATGCTGATTGTTTTGATGTTGGCAAACAGTGTCGCAGCACAGGAAGTGGCGGTTATCAAAGTCCTATATCGCCGCGCGGCCGAACTGGTGCCGGTTGTTGAAAGCCTGCTTTCAGATCAGGGCCGCGTGACAGTCAGTCAACGGGTAAATTCACTGGTTGTCGTGGATAACGCTGAGGCGATCCAACGCGTGTACGCTTACGTTGAGCGATTTGATATTCCGGTTGAGCAAGTCCGCATTCGCGTTCGATTTAATACCGGCAGTGCCGGCCGCCGGCAAGCGCATGCTGCTAGCAGCCGCTATTCCAGTGATGATCTGACGGTAACTATCGGTGGCCGCAAAAAAAGCAGAACGGTAAGATCATACAGCGATCGTGAATACCGGCAAAGGGGCCACACCGAAGCCTGGGTGGTTGCCATGTCCGGCAGTCCGGCCTTTATCCGTACCGGCAAAGAAATCCCTTACTTAAGCAGCTCGCCATTTGTCAGAAGGCATGCTCCGGGCGGCGCAACGGTCGAATGGCAAAGCGTTGAAACCGGATTTGAAGTGACCCCGACAGTTGCGGGTAACCATGTTATTTTAAAGATCGTTCCGCGCCTTTCTTATGACAACCGTGAGGATGGTGTCATTCGGTTTTACGACGCCCAGACGGAATTAAGCGTCCCATACGGTCAGTGGGTGGAAATCGGCGGGGCGGATGATCGGCAAAACGAAATCTTCCAAGAAATTCTCTCCCAGCGTATCCGCGACGGGCGGGTTACAACAGGGATGTCGGTAATGGTCGAACAACCTTGAATCCAAGGTTTCAGTGTTCAGGTGTCAGCGCTTCTATTCGTCCCTGACACCTGAAAC
The DNA here is from genome assembly GCA_030066985.1 of Desulfobacterales bacterium. Taxonomy (NCBI): domain Bacteria; kingdom Pseudomonadati; phylum Thermodesulfobacteriota; class Desulfobacteria; order Desulfobacterales; species Desulfobacterales bacterium. The sequence continues at coordinate 89,085 of JASJAN010000002.1, read as the reverse complement.
CCGACACCTGACACCTTGAATTTACCTTGCACACTGATCCCTGAAGCTTTATAACAGGAAACGGTGCTCTTTTCAGACACAGAATTTGATCGCTAGGTCAATGTTCTATTGAGCATTCAATCAATACCCTTCCAAGGCATTTAAAAGGGGAAAGGAGGGGCATGTATGAAATCGCTCACAATCGTGACGAGTGTGGTCCTTATTTTGGCGATGGCGGCCGTTTCGTCTGCGGAATGCGGCCCTATGAACAGCGGCCATAATCTATTGGCCTGTATCGAAAGCAACGATCCTCAATTGTATGGTTATGGTCTGGGATTTATTTCAGGTGTGACTTTTGCCTATCGCGCCATAAATGACGGCACCATGAAGCCGGATAAGATTTGTATTCCCAAAGGTGTTAAAATCAAGGAGGTCAAGCTTGTCGTCGAAGATTATCTGTCCAATAACCCGGACAAGCTCGATAATCCACCCTGGATACTGGTATCGGAAGCGATTCAGGAAGCCTTCAGGTGCTACTGATTCAAAATTGCCTGCGGTTTAAGCTAAAGGAAAGTGCCCGATGGCGAAAATAATTCCCCTCGAACATGAAGATCGGGAAAGCTGGAAACAGCAGAATGCGGAAGTGCTTGCGGATGTTCAGGATCTGGCCTTAAAGGAGATGGTCAAGCAGGTCTTACAACTGCATGAAATTGAACGAACCGGCGAGTGGCGTCAAGCTCATCGGCGGCTTGATTTTTCAAAAGCAACCTTTGCCGACTATCTTCAACTTTACGCGCGCTGGTCGATTCCCGAATTCAGAATTCTTGAAGAAGCCGTATTTGAAAACTTCGACGAGCTCAAGCGCAAGGGGCTTTACAACGTCCTAATTCGGCTTAGAAAAGAAAAAGACGCCAAATGATGTAGTCGGCATCTGAAGTGTGTTTGGTGTTTTAATTGCTTCGGGTTGGGCGCGGGCTAGTGCCCTCCGGCGCGGCATAACGGGAGTGATCGATGACCGAGAAACATCTAACCGACCTGACAAAGCGGGCTTTAGGCTTGGGTTTCAGACAGGGTTATGAGATTGCCAACCGAACCGAAATTGACGAGAGTATCCCCAAAGCGGATTTTTTGGATATGGTTTTAGAGACGGTGCTAAATTCACTTGACAGTACGGTATTCAAAACTTTGTCCACGGAACTCGACGAAATGAATGAAACCTTTCCCGCTTTTGACAGCTGGAAAGTGTTTGCGGATGGTGTTATCGAAGGCGCCAGCGAAAATTATTCAGATCGTACCGCTGATGATTAAAACGATTTTTACCCAAACCAACCGCCGGATTGCTGAATTAGTTTGGCCACCAGTCCGGTCCAGCCGTTCTGATGGCTGGCCCCCAGACCGGCGCCATTGTCACCGTGGAAGTATTCGTTGAAAAGTATCAATTCCTGCCAATGGGGGTCATTTTGAAAAACATCCACTGAGCCGTATATCGGCCGTTTGCCCGTGCTGTTGCGCAAAAAAAGCTTAATCAACCGTCGCGAAAGATTGGTAGCCACCTGACCCAGAGTCATCATCTTTCCGGATCCGGTCGGGCACTCCACTTTAAAATCCTCACCATAGTAGTGGTCAAATTTCTGAAGGGCTTCGATCAGTAAATAGTTAATCGGAAACCAGATCGGCCCACGCCAGTTGGAGTTGCCGCCGAACAGACCGCTTTCGGATTCGGCCGGCTGGTAACCAATGGTGTGGGCGTTGCCATCGACGTGGAAAGAGTACGGATGCTTTTTGTGATATTTGGAAAGTGAGCGAATGCCGAACTCAGATAGAAACTCATCTTCAGCGAGCATGGGTTTGAGCACGCGGAGCAGGTGATCCCGATTGACAATCGACAGCAGCCGGCGCGAATGTCGCCCGGGTGCCCTTACACAGGCCACATGGCCGCCGTCTCGCAGATACACCCGATTTTCAAAAAACCAGTTCATGCGCCGTTTAAAATCGGGCAGCGAATCAATCAAATCGGCTTCAAGCGTTTCCACCGCCAGCAGCGGCATCAAGCCTACCAGCGAGCGCACTTTAAGGGGAATAACGCCGCCATCCGGCAAATGCAAGGCATCATAAAAGAAACCGTCTTCTTCATTCCAGAGGCTAACCCCCCGCCGGTAGTCACCGGTCATAGCCCGGGCAATGCGTAAAAAGTGCTCGAAGAATTTACTGGCGCTGTCCTGGTAGACGGGGTTATTTTTGGCCAGTTCCAAAGCGATTTTTAACATGACCAGGCAATAGAATCCCATCCAGGCGGTGCCATCGGATTGATCGATGTGGCCGCCGGTGGGCAGCGGTTCGCTGCGATCGAACACGCTGATGTTATCCAGACCCAGAAATCCGCCCTGGAAGACGTTGCGGCCTTCTTCATCTTTTTTGTTAACCCACCATGTAAAATTCAGCAGGAGCTTGTGATAAATGCTTTCAAGAAATTCGCGATCGGCCTGGCCCTTTTGCTTGGCATCAATCTGATAGACCCGCCATGCCGCCCAGGCATGCACGGGCGGGTTGACATCACCAAATTTCCACTCATAAGCCGGTAGCTGTCCGTTGGGATGCATGTACCATTCGCGGGCCATCAGGGCGAGCTGGCGTTTGGCAAAATCGGCATCAACCAAAGCCAGCGGCAGGCAGTGAAAGGCCAGATCCCAGGCGGCATACCAGGGATATTCCCATTTATCGGGCATGGAGATGATATCGAAATTGTAGAGATGTTGCCACTCGTGATTGCGCCCGGTGTGTCGGGTCACAGGGACTGATCGAAAGCTTGGATCACCCCTCAGCCATTGCTCCACATTGTAATAGTAGAATTGCTTGGTCCAGAGCATGCCGGACAGCGCTTGCCGCTGCACTTTTTTTTCGTCTGCACTCAGCTGTGGATTTTGAATTGCGGCATAAAATTTATCAGCTTCAAAGCGACGCTTTTCAAAGATGGCCTCAAAATCAGCAAATGCCGACGGCAAGTCTTTGCTGCTAAGGCGCAATCGTATGATGTGGTCCTGGCCGGCGGCCAGCTCTATACGATAAACAGCCGCCATCTTGGTGCCTTCGCACTCCGGATTGACGGCGTCTTTTTCATTGTGCACCAGGTAGCGATGAAATGCATCTTTGCTAAACTGGTGGTTGCCGGGTATATCCGGAAAGCGTTTTGCATTGGTATCGTTTTCGGTGAAAATGAGCTCTTCGGCAGCTTCAGCGTAAAGAGTATACGTACCGGTAGCAGAATGTTGTGCCGTTGCGGCCGCCGCACCCGTCAATCCTTGAATTTGCTTCATTTGTGGTTTTTCGGCAACTTCGCCCATGGGGCTTTTTTCATATCCCCAGCTCCAGGTATTGCGAAACCAGAGTGTGGGCAGTATATGGCAAACGGCTGATTCCGGCCCCCGATTGGCAACCTTAATCTGAATTAAAATATCCCGTTCATCGGCCTTGGCGTATTCAATAAAAACATCAAAGTAGCGGTCTTCTCGAAAGACACCGGTATCCAGCAGCTCATATTCAAAGTCCAGAGCATTCCGTCGCCTGTTTTCAGCGACCAGATCGGTATAGGGGTATTTTACTTGTGGGTACTTATACAGGGCTTTCATGTAGCTATGGGTTGGTGTGTTGTCCAGGTAAAAGTAATATTCTTTGACATCTTCGCCATGATTTCCTTCGGCGCCGGTCAGGCCGAACATGCGCTCTTTCAAAATCGGATCTTTGCCGTTCCACAAAGCAGGTGCAAAGCATAAGTATTGGAAACGATCCGATATGCCGGCAATGCCATCCTCTCCCCAGCGGTAGGCCCGGCTGCGGGCATGATCGTGGGGGAAATAATCCCAGGCACTGCCGTCGGCGCTGTAATCCTCGCGTACGGTGCCCCATGAACGCTCACTTAGGTACGGGCCCCATTTTTTCCAGTTGGCTTTGTGCTCGTGGTATTCGAGCAAGCGTTGGTGTTCTGCGGTGGTTGTCATAAGATTTCCTCAATTGCGTATATGATGGATTAGTTAACCACTAAGCAGGACTTGTCAACTCGGTGGATCGGCTGCTGTGGCCCTTGCACAAAAAAATAAAATTGCCAGCCATAAACGCGTAAGGTTTCGAATTCCCAATCGACAGTTATGCCAAAGCAAAAAGTGTCTTCTTTGACAGCCTGGTTTTGTCTTCTTATTGTTCAATTGATTACATTCGTCATTTTGATCGCGCAGAAAGGAACAGCGATGTTAAATCCAAATGAATTTCCACAGGCCCAGCCATATGATGCCCATAACCAGCGACTGATCGGAAATGTTCACCCTTCAGACTGGATCAATCCAGAGCCTGATGGCCGCTACAACATGGCGGTCATCGGTGCTGGAACCGCCGGACTGATCACCGCCGCTGGCACCGCCGGTTTGGGTGGCAAAGTGGCCCTAATTGAGCGCAGTCTGATGGGGGGCGATTGCTTAAATGTTGGCTGCGTGCCTTCCAAGGCCCTGATCCGGGCTGCGCGCGCTGCAGCCGATGTGCGCGCTGTTGGTCAATACGGTATCCACGTGCCCGATGGTGTTCGCGTCGATTTTGCAGCGATCATGGAACGCCTGCGGCGTCTGCGCGCCGATATCAGCAAACATGATTCGGCCCAACGGTTCAAAGCGCTTGGCATGGATGTGTTTTTAGGGTCTGCTCGATTTACATCACCCGATACTATCGAAGTGGGCGGCAAGGCCATAAAATTTGCCAGGGCCTGCATTGCGACCGGCTCACGCGCATTGGAGCTGCCCATACCCGGTCTATCCGAAGTGGAATTTTTGACCAATGAAACGGTTTTCTCACTTACCGAATTGCCCCGGCGATTGGGGGTGATCGGAGCAGGCCCCATCGGCTGTGAGCTGGCGCAATCATTTGCCCGCTTCGGCAGTGATGTCATTTTAATCGAGGCCATGCATGGCATTATGCCCAACGATGCGCCGCGTGCGGCTGAAGTCGTGGAAAAGGTCATGGCGCAAGACGGCGTTAAACTCAGATGCTGCGGCAAAAACCTTGAAATCCGCAAGCAAACCGACGGAATTCATCTGGTGGTCGACTCCCACGGCAATCAGTATGATGAGGTGGTCGATCAACTGCTGCTGGCAGTCGGGCGCACACCGAATGTGGAAGGATTGAATTTGGAATCAGCCGGTGTGGCCTATGACAAAAAAGGTGTTCAGGTCAACGAGCGTTTGCAAACCACCAACCGTCATATCTATGCCGCCGGAGATATATGCTTTCCGTACAAATTTACCCATACCGCCGATGCCACCGCGCGCATTGTTATTCAAAATGCTCTGTTTTTCGGTCGCTCAAAATCAAACGCCCTGACAGTTCCCTGGTGCACCTACACGGATCCGGAAGTGGCCCATGTAGGTCTTTACCCCCATGAGGCAGAAGAAAAGGGCATGGCGGTGGAAACCATTACCGTTGAAATGAATACGGTTGACCGCGCCATCCTTGAAGGCGATGACGACGGGTTTTTGGATGTGTATGTAAAAAAGGGAACCGATGAAATACTGGGGGCGACCATGGTCTGCCGGCACGCCGGGGATATGATTTCCGAAATCACGGTGGCCATGACTGCGGGTGCCGGATTGGGTACTATCGCTCGTACGATTCACCCGTATCCGACCCAGGCCGAAGCCATTAAAAAAGCAGGTGATGCATACAACCGCACGCGGCTGACGCCCCGGGTGCACAAAATTTTTAATACGCTTTTAAAGTGGCGACGGTAGTGGTAATACTGCGATCAAGCACAGGAATTTAAGTGCCCTGAACGATAACTCAAGACAAGGCCTCTTGATGATGTCGAAACCTAAAACCAAATCTTTTAAAGAATCGGCCTGTGTGCTGGCCGGCGATATTGGCGGCACCAAAACCAACCTCGGTCTGTATGTTACCGGAAAGTCTCGCCCCAAAGCCCTGGTGTCGGCCAAATTTTCCAGCCGGGAGGCGAGCAGCCTTGAAACCATCATCGACAAAATGCACCAGCGCTATCCGGCAAAGATCAAAAAGGCCTGCTTCGGTATTGCCGGGCCGGTGATCAACGGTGAATGTCGTACCACCAACCTTCCCTGGGTCGTATCGGAGAAAAAGCTGCAAAAGCGCTTTGGCTGGCAGCAGGTGCGCTTGATCAACGATCTGACCGGCACTGCCCTTGCCATACCATTGCTTAACCACCGTGAGGTCACTGCGCTAAACGGCCTCAGGGTTCACAAAAACCAAAACATCGGTCTGGTGGCGCCGGGCACCGGCTTGGGGCTGGCCTTGCTGGTGTATGCGGATGGTCGTTACCGCCCGGTAGCCTCCGAGGGCGGGCATGCGGGTTTTCCCCCCGCTGATGAATCCGAGATCGATCTGTGGCACTATCTGTACGCCCGCTTTGGTTATGTTAGTGCAGAGCGCGTGCTTTCCGGTGAGGGATTGGTTAATATTTATAACGGTCTGAAATTTATCGGCGGCATCGCCGAATCGCCCAAAGTTAAAAAGGCCATGCGCACAGCCGATGCCGCACGCGTGATTACCGCCAGCGCCATTGACGGCAACGATCCGCTCTGCCGGGCGGCCTTGAAGCGGTTTTGCCGCATTTTCGGATCTGTTGCCGGCAATGTGGCCCTCACGGGTATGACGACCGGAGGCCTGTTCTTAGGCGGTGGCATTCCACCCAAAATATTACCTGCTCTTGAGCGCAAGGATTTCATGGATGCGTTCATTGCCAAGGGCCGCTTTAAAGAATTTATGGAAAAAATTGCGGTGCGGGTGATCCTTAACGACAAAGCCGCGCTGCTGGGCGCTGCCCATTGCGCGCTGAATCTGTAATACGCATTTTTTCTCCCCTTTTCCAGTGAATGCCTGAGCGGTCGGGTCGTTTTGCAGGTCAAGGGGTGTTTTTTAGCCGGACAAGATAATCTGCACACAATTGCTTAACGGCACCACTCCCAAATTATTTTGGCGTGTGCACACGGCGGTGCCTGTCGACAGCTGCTCAGCTTTTTGTGAACGGTAAAAGGTTATGATTGAAATTTTGGGTGCCGATGATAGGCCCCATCAATATTAGCCTGGTATCTTGTCCGCGAAAATATACCCCTTGACCGCAGCAAAGACCGATATTCAGTTCTGCATAAAAAGCATGTACACCGTCAACTGTCAGCGCCATCGGGCGATTATAACGCTCAAGTCCCTCAAACACGTAGTTCTTTCCCGGCATGATATTCCAGTCTTGCGCATCGCCGCACCATAGGCTATAGAAAAATGCATGAGCCTTCTTGCGGTCAGCAACCTCTCTTTATCTTTCGGTGGCCTGCAGGTTTTGTCCGATGTCAGCTTTGAGGTTATCCCGGGCGAAGTTTTTGCCATCATTGGACCCAACGGCGCCGGTAAGACATCCATTCTAAATAGCATCAGCGGTTTTTATCATCCCGACGAAGGACAAATTTCTTTTGACGGCCAGGACATCACCCACATGGCAGCGCATCGGCGCGCCGCCCTTGGCATCGGCCGTACTTTTCAAAATATCGCCTTGTATCGCGGCATGTCCGCTTTGGACAATATCAAACTCGGCGCCCATAGCCATCTGAAAACCGGTCTGCTGGCATCTTTGTGTTACTGGGGGCCGGCCCATCGGGAAGAGATGGCGCTCAGGCGCAAAGTCGAAGAAGAGATTATCGATTTTTTGGAAATCGAAGCCATCCGGAAGCTGCCGGTGGGATCATTGGCTTACGGTCTCCAAAAACGCGTCGAACTTGGCCGTGCGTTAGCAATGCGGCCGAAAATACTGTTGATGGACGAGCCGGTCACCGGCATGAATGCCGAAGAAACCGAAGATATGGCCCGGTTTATTCTGGACATCAATGAGGAGCGCAACATGACCATCGTGCTGATTGAGCACGATATGAAAGTGATCATGGATATCTCTGATCGGGTTTTGGTTCTCAACTTTGGCCAGAAACTGGCAGAGGGTAAGCCCGAGGATGTTCAACAGCACCCGGAGGTGATCAAAGCCTACCTGGGAGAGAAAAAGGCGCGCAATGGACATATTTCTACAATTGCTCGTTAGCGGTTTTGCGGTCGGGGGGGTTTACGCGCTAATCGCTCTGGGTTTTGTGCTGATATATAAGGCCACGAGCATCATCAATTTCGCAACCGGCGAATTCATGATGATCGGGGCCTATTTTTTTTATTCTTTTATGGTTTATCTGGGCCTGCCAGCCATCCCCGCTTTTATCGGTGTCATGGCCGGTGCTGCGCTGCTGGGCTTTACGGTTGAGCGCCTGGTATTGAGACACATGCTCGGGCAGCCCACCATCAGCATCGTTATGGTGACCATCGGTCTGAGTTCAATTTTGATGGGCATTGCCGAAATGGTGTGGGGATCTGATTTTCGCAGTTTTCCAGCGATCGTGCCCCGGGCCCCGATCATTATCGGTGAAATCGTCATCCGCTCCAACCTTTTTTACGGATTTGTTTTGGCGGTTGTGGTCGTGATTGTCTTTGCGCTGCTGTTTAAATACGCCAAAGTTGGCATCGCCATGCGCGCCACGGCCGCAGATCAAAGCGCTTCTTTTTCGATGGGTATTAACGTCAAGGCCATGTTTACGCTTTCCTGGGCTTTTGGGGCCGTTGCCGCCACCCTGGGCGGGATTATCATCGGCAACATCGGCGGCGTGCACCCTACCCTGGGGCATATCGGTCTTAAAATATTTCCGGTGGTTATTCTTGGCGGCCTGGATTCCATAGGCGGTGCTGTTTTGGCCGGTTTCATCATGGGCATCATCGAAAACTTGGCCGGCGGCTATTTGGACCCCTATTTTCGCGGTGGGGTTAAAGATGTGGCGCCGTTTGTTGTGCTGGTACTGATACTGTTAATCAAGCCATACGGTCTTTTCGGCAAAGAAGAAATCGAAAGGCTTTAGGGGACAATTGTTCGTATGCGAATTGGAGATTTTAAAGATAGTTATGTCGCAGATGAAGCGGTTTTTAAAACACCCACGGTTCGTTTCTGGTTGGGTATTTTATTTGTGGCCCTTTTATTATTTCCCTTTGTTGTCGGCAATTACGGGTTGTACATGGCCAATCTGGTGGGCGTGGCCATTGTGGCGGCGGTGGGGCTCAATATTTTAACTGGTTTTGCCGGTCAGATCTCTCTGGGGCATGCGGCTTTTGTGGGTATCGGCGCTTATACCGCGGCGATTTTAACGACCCGGCTGGGGGTGCCTTTTTTACTGTGCCTGCCGTTATCCGGGCTGTCGGCCGCTGTTTTTGGTCTGATCGTCGGTGGGCCCTCAATGCGAATGAAGGGCTTATATTTATGCATTGCCACGCTGGCTGCCCAGGTTATCTTTGAGTTTATTTTCGTGCACTGGGAGTCCATGACCGGCGGTATTCGGGGCATCAACCTGCCTGTGCCAACTGTGCTGGGATTTTCGCTGGATAATGAATTTAAGTTCTATTTTGTGACCCTGGCGGTGGTGGTCATTTGTGTGACATTAGCGCGCAATATTTTTCGGACGCGTGTCGGTCGGGCTTTTATCGCCATCCGTGACCGGGATATTTCAGCCGAATTGATGGGCATCAACCTGTTGCACTATAAAATGTACGCCTTTGGCATCAGTTCTTTTATGGCCGGAGTCGCGGGGTGTCTGTGGGTTAACTTTTTAAGAACCGTGACCCCTGAACATTTTCCGCTGATGGAAAGTATTCGCTATCTGGCCATGATTATTGTCGGCGGGCTGGGCAGTGTGCTGGGCGCTATTTTGGGTGCCATATTCATGACCCTGGTGCCTGAAATACTCAAAAACACACTGAGCCTGATGGTGGATGCTTTCCCCCAGGCCATGGGCTATCTGTTTCCGCTGCAGCAGGTCGTTTTCGGTCTGCTCATTGTGGTGTTTCTGGTTTTCGAGCCCCATGGATTGGCTGAAATGTGGCGTCGTGTGAAAGATTATTTTCGGCTGTGGCCCTTTGAGTATTAGGAGCTACCTCGAACAGTATCGAGCGCTAAAAGCTTGTGCTTATTTCGGTTCAAAGTGTCCGGATTTTATGAGTTGAGCCCGTTACCCGTTGGTCCGCCGCAGGCGGATTAACTATAAACATACATTTTTTATAACGGGCACAACCGGTTAACCTGATAGAAAACCTGTTTTTGTTAGAAAGGCTGTCGAGTTGTGTACAGGAAAGAACTGACAATCATCGAAATTATAACCCAAATGGAAAGGAGTCAGCTATGAAACACGTTAGAATCTTAATGGCACTGACGTTGATGCTGTTTTTGTTCGGGTCAGCGGGGAATGTGATTGCAGCGGATGTTATCAAAGTGGGTGCTTGCCAGCCGATCACCGGCCGTTTTGCCTTTGCCGGCAAGCACCTTAATGCCGGACTGATGGATTCGTTAAATTATGCCAACGAGCAAGGTGGCGTGGGGGGCATGAAGTTTAAATACATCTATGAAGACACCGGTTATGATCTCAAGCGCGCCATTGCTTCTTTTAAAAAGATGATGGCTCAGGATAAACCGGCCATGATGTACGGCGAATCCACTGGCCAGGGAAAGGCCCTGGCGCCTGAGATCAACAATCGCTATAAAGTGCTTTACGGCTCAACCAGCTTCTCAGAAGAGCTTAGCGTCCGGGAGAAAAATCCCTACATCTTTGTCAGCGGGCCAACTTACGCCCAGCAGTTTGGTGTGCTGTTGAAATACATTGCCAAAAATCCCAAGAAAAAAGGTGTGGCGCCCAGGGTGGCATTTTTCTATAGCGATACCGAATTCGGGCGCGACCCGATTCCGTTTGCCCGCAAGCTGGCCAAAGAGCTGGGTATCGAAGTGGTCGCCGAAGAAGTCACTAAGGTCGGGGCCGTGGATGTCACCAGCCAGTTGCTGGATCTCAAGCGCAAAAAACCCGACTACTGCATATTCCAGGGCTACGTGGTTTCACCGATTCCGGAAGTGATCACCGGCGCCAAAGATTTCGGCCTGGATATCACCTTTATGGGCACTTTCTGGGCCATGAGCAAGATGCTGCTCGACAAGCTGGGCCCGGATGGGGAAGGCTATATGGGCGTATCACCTTACGCTTATTACTACATGGATGACGTGCCCATGATCAAGAACATCAAGGCCTACAACCAAAAGCACCACCCGGAGGTGACCTATCGGCCCAACTCTTACCTGCAGGGCTGGTTCACCGGAATGGTTTTCGTGAAGCTGGCTCAAATCACGCATGAAAAAGGTTTGCCGATCACCGGCGAAAATTTAAAGAACGCTATCCCGCTGGTCCAAAAATGGGATACCGGTGGCCTGGCCGGCCTGGTCAGCTTTGGCGACACCAACGCGACGGCCATGGGTAAGGTGTACCGGGCGAAAGCCGGGAAGTTTGTATCGGCGTCGGATTGGATTTATCTCGACTAATCCAGACGTTTGCCGAACCTTGCATAATAAGTAATAGGAAATTGAAAGCCTCCGACTCGCCCTGTTGAATGCCGCAAAGCGGCTCCCGAAGGGGATTCAACAGGGCGAGTACAAGATCCAGGTATGTGAAGGTCTTGAAGCAGTTTCAAAACCCCTTTTCCGTGGTTTGCGGCTTTTGAAAATCGCTAAACTCGTTCCGCTAATCCGCCATAGGCGGAAAAAACTCGGGCGAACGCCCTCAAACAGTTCAAGATTTTGCGCTACACTTCGTTAAGCGCTTTTAACAAAAGACCGCAAAATATACCTCAAAGGGGTTTTGAAATTGCTTTTTGAAAACAATTTGGCGATTTGATGGTATCACAGGGGGATGGTTTGACGCCCATTCTGGAAGTCAACAATATCGAAGTCATTTACAACAATGTGATCCTGGTATTAAAGGGTCTTTCCCTGCAAGTTCCGGAGGGCGCCATTGTGGCGCTGCTGGGATCTAACGGGGCTGGCAAATCCACTACCCTCAAGGCGATCAGCGGACTTTTACCTCTGGAAGACGGCGAGATTACCGAAGGCAGTATTCATTACCGGGGAAAGTCTCTGGCAGGTCTGGCACCGCACAAAATTGTGCGCCGCGGAATTTTTCAAATCATGGAAGGGCGGCACATCTTCGAGGATCTGACCGTCGAGGAAAATTTAACCTGTGGGGCTTACACCCGTAAAGACCGCAGCGGCGTCAGTCGAGACCTGGACAAGTGCTTTGCCTATTTTCCGGTCTTAAAAAAGCGCATGAAGCAAACAGCCGGATACTTGAGCGGCGGCGAGCAGCAGATGCTGGCCATCAGCCGGGCGCTTTTAGCCCAGCCCCGGCTGATGATGCTCGACGAACCCTCCATGGGCCTGGCGCCCTTGCTGGTCGATGAGATCTTTGAGATCATTCGCCAGATCAATCAAAATGAAGGCACCACCATGCTGCTGGTGGAGCAGAATGCGCAGATGGCCCTGGAGATCAGCTCATATGGCTATATCATGGAAAACGGCCGGGTGGTTCTGGATGGCCCGGTGGATCTTTTGCTCAACGATCGCGACGTGCAGGAGTTTTATATGGGCGTGGGCCATACCGACAGCAAGAGCAGCTACCGCGATGTCAAGCACTACAAGCGGAGGAAACGATGGCTGAGCTGAGCGGTAAAACCCTGATACAGTCATTTTTAGAGCGTGTCGCCGAGCGCGGCCAGCAGATCGCTCTGCGGGAAAAGGATTTTGGCATCTGGCAAAACGTCACCTGGAATCAATATCAGTCGCATGTGAAGCATTTCGCGCTGGGGCTTGTGCGCTTGGGTTTCAAGCGGGGCGATCATCTATCGATCCTCAGTGAGAATTGCTGCGAATGGCTATACGCCAGTCTGGGCTGCATCAGCTTGGGCGGTGTGCCCCTGGGGGTCTACCCCACCAGCCCATACCCGGAAGTCCATTATGTTGTCAAACACTCTGATTCGGTGATCGTGGTCTGTGAGGACCAGGAGCAGACCGACAAGGTTCTGCAAGTTCTGCAGGATCTTCCCAAGCTTATAAAAATCATCGTCAAAGACATGAAGGGATTGAGAAATTATCCGAAAGATAACATCATCTCCTTTCAAGCCGTGGAAGTGCTGGGCCAGGAACTGGCTGAGGAGCAGCCGGATCTTTTTGAGCGCCAGGTACAAAAAGGGCGTGCCGAAGATGTTTGCATGATGATTTACACCTCGGGCACCACCGGCCTGCCCAAAGGGGCCATGGTCAACCACCGCAACATCGAAGCCACTACCCTGGCGACATCCGAGGCTCTGGAAGCTGATGAAAAAGACAGCGCGGTGTCTTATCTGCCTCTATGTCATGTCGCTGAGCAGATTTTCAGTTTGTACCTGCCGATCCATTTAGGGATTACGGTCAACTTTGCCGAAAGTGTGGCCACCATCCAGAGCGATCTTCGGGAGATTGCACCCACCGTTTTCCTTGGCGTTCCCCGTATCTGGGAAAAACTTCAAAACTCCATAACCGTTAAAATTGAGGATTCCAGTTGGCTTAAACGCTGGCTCTTTAAGTGGTGCATGGCTATCGGGTACCAGGTATGTGACCGGCGATTGGCCAAAAAGAAAATCGGTGCGGGCTTGAAGCTGGGCCGATGGACGGCCTATGGGTTGATGTTTCGGGCGCTGCAAAACTATGTGGGTCTTCGCAAGGTGCGCCTGTGTTTTTCGGCGGCAGCCAAGGTCAGCCCGGAAGTGCTGCGTTTTTTTCACGCCATCGGCATCCAGGCCAAGGAAGGATACGGCATGACCGAATGCACCGGCCTGTCTTTCATCCATATGGGCGATGATATAAAGCTGGGAACGGTCGGCAAGCCGATCAGCTGCATCGCCTATCAACTCGGTCCGGACGGGGAATTGATGAAGCGAGGGCCGAGCATCTTTGCTGGCTACTATAAAAATCCCGAGGCCACTGAGAAAACAGTAGTGGATGGATGGCTTTTGACAGGTGATATCGCAGAGGTGGATGAAGACGGGCACCTGGCCATTGTGGACCGCAAAAAAGATATCTTGATTACCTCGGGGGGGAAAAACATCGCCCCGTCTTTGCTGGAGAACGAACTTAAAGTCAGCCCGTACATCAAGGAGGCGATTATACTGGGCGATGGCAGAAAATTCGTTTCCGCTCTGATCCAAATCGACTTTGAAAATACGGGCAAGTGGGCTACAGATCAGCGCCTGCCCTATACCAATTTTAAATCTTTGGCCCGTTTGTCCGAAGTTCGCAGGATGATTCAGCAAGAAGTGGACCGAGTCAATGAGCGTTTCGCGCGGGTGGAGAATGTGCGCAAGTTTTTGCTGCTGACCAAAGAACTGGATCATGATGATGATGAAATGACGGCGACCATGAAGGTCAGACGCGCCAATATTTATGAAAAATTTGCTGAAGAGATCGAGCAAATTTACGGAAAGGTGGTTTCAAACCTTTAAATTGCAGAAAAATATCCACCGGTGTCTACTTTTTTTATCCTTTCCTGTGTGCCGGTTGCCTGCCAATAGTATAACCTCTTAAATTTCTAACAAATTTTAAAATACAGGGTTCAGCATAAAAATTGCACTCACATGTTATGTCCCTGGACAAATCTCAAAATGGTTTCAGCAGAATTATAGGATAAGGAGGTAATATGAAAAAAATAGGACTGCTTCTTTTTTTGCTATTTTGTCTGCCGTCGATCCTGCTGGCACAGGAAAAACCCACACCCGCGGAAGCCCAAAAAGTAATTGATTACTATTATCAGGGTAAAGGCATGGGTGCCGTCCTGGTAGCGTACAAATTATGTGCCCAGATTTATGAAGAAGGACCTTACAAATACGAATGCCAGGAAGTGGTTACCGGGGGACAAATTGAGAAAGACCGGGAAGTCTTTTTATGGATGAATTTCCTTGTGCCTGCCGGAGATCAACCCGACATCATCATTCATTTCAAGCGCAATAATAAAGTTCGAAGCGTCAGCAACCTCGAGCTCCCCGGCTCTCTGCGGTATCGAACCTGGAAAAAAATCCCAACCGAACGTCTGGGTGATTGGGAAGTCAGCATCATTCAGGAACTGCCCGACACCGATCTTAATTTAGGGCAGTTGCAGTATTCCGTTGTTGAGGCTGGCCAATAATATTTGGTGCTCGGTGTTGTCGGATTGAAGTCCGTGTCGAATTTATCTTACTTTAATGGCGCCCATCGTCACATCGTCATGCGGCGCTTCATTTGAACTGATGGACAATACAAAGCGGGCAATCAAACAAGGCAGGACAAGGCTCCAAAAAAGCCAGGGCGCAGGTTATCCTGCGCCCCGCTAATTCGGTATAAAAGAGAAACAAAGATGGGGTCAAATGTTGTTATTTTATTCTATCAGCCGGCCCTAAACCGTTGGCGGCAAAAAAACTATTTTATGATTTACCGGAAAGGGATTTAAATTCCTTGGCTAATTTTTGATACTCGGCATCCAGTTTATCTAACGCTTGAGGTGTAATATTACTGCCCATATCTATTTTCATCTGGGTCCACTTGGACATAAGGGAAGTTAATTTCGCCTCTAATTCTGCTTTTTGGCCATCTTCGGCTTTGGCGTATTCCTGCACAACACCGCCAAATTCCTGGATAAATTGAGTCATCTGTTGCTTTTCTTGTGAGTCTCCGCATCCCACCACGAACAGGAGCCCCGCAATCGCAGTCAGCACCACCACAAATTTGAGAGTCGTCTTGGTTTTAAACATTTAGAGCCTCCAACAATAGTTTTATAGAAGTCAGATTACTGAATCAAATTCAACAAGTATAGACGTCAAAAGCGATTTAATTCGGTTTTAATCTATATATAATAAAATTCGAGAAATCAACAAAAATTTTGGCTATTATTTTTGGAATTGTCCCTTTAATCCGGTTTTTCTCCAGGTGCGATATGCATTTATTTCACCCTTTAACGAATTCATAATCGTGGTTAAGACCGCCAGATCATCTAAATACCCAACCAGGGGAATGAAATCCGGGATCAGATCTGCGGGTAGGATGAAATACAGCAAGCCACCGCCAATCATGGCAATATTGGCCGAGTGCAGTTTGTATTCGCCTTTGACCGCGTCTTTGAACAGCGCATACAGCTCAGCAACATTTTCAAGGACCTTTCTTAAGGATGGGTAAGCCTTATTGAGTTTATTGCGAATGGCATCATCGTTTATGAATTCTGTAAAATCCTTGCCTCTTGTAAATCGGAGCATGCGGTCGTAGTTTTTGCGGCCTTCGGTATCAGACAGTACATGATAGGCCTGATTGAGCACTTTGGTTTTTTCTTCCGCCTGCGCCGTACGATCGCGATTTTTATCCGGGTGCCATAGTTTGACCTGCTTGAGATAGGCCTGCTTGATCTCCTGGGGCCCGGCTTGTGGATCCACTTCCAGCAGCTCATAGTAGTTGACAAATTTTTCAGAAGGTTTGTTCATTTTTTAATCGGCTGATCATTCCCCGGTTACAAAGTCCATTTTAACCCGCACTAATATAAGCAACTAAAATACAGACGTCCATCGTTTTATTGGCATTTGACACTCGAAATCGAAGCTTGAAACGCTATGGTTGCAAAAAAGCTTCGAATACCATAATAGGCAGGCCTCAGATGTTTTAAGGCCTAAACGGGCAGGATTTGGCTCTGGCGGTGGCGGTAACGACAGCCCTATATATAACCAATAAATTTAAGACATGCATATGATGGTATGGATTCCAATTCCATGGACAGCGCCCAACGCTTAAAAAGCCAGACGCAACAACTCACTTTGCTGATCCTTGTCATCGGAGCTGTGCTGATCAGTTTTACCGGTGTCTGGGTTAAGGTGGCCCATGTGGCGCCAAATGTTTCCGCCTTCTACCGGGTTTTTTTCGGTGGCGCTGCTTTGCTGCTGGCGGCACTGTATCGTCGTGAGCTGCGCTGGTTCGGTCTGCGCCATCTATTGTTGAGTCTGCTATGCGGTTTTCTGCTGGGCCTGGACCTGTGGCTGTATCATTACAGCATTGAATACATCGGCCCGGGGCTGGGCACGATTCTGCCGAACTTTCAGGTGTTCATTCTGGCCGCGGTCGGGGTGCTGTTTTTAAAGGAGCCGATGCGATGGATTTACCTGGTATCCTTGCCCCTTGCTTTTGTGGGTCTGTTTATGATCGTTGGGGTTAGCTGGTCCGACCTGCAAATCCAATATCGCATCGGCGTTTATTACGGCCTGGCGGCAGCGATTTGCTATGCGGGATTTTTGCTGTCGCTTCGTCAACTGCAGGCTGACCAGATGGGCACTTCTTTTTTTTATGTGCTGATGATGGTCTCATTGACCACGGCCATCTTTTTAGGGGCAGAGATTGTCTTCAGGCAAACTTCATTTAAGATACCGGATCTGCAGAGCCTGTTGGCCCTGCTTGCCTTGGGCCTGCTCAGCCATACCGTCGGCTGGATTCTGATCACCAACGCCCTACCGAAAGTTCGCGCATCTTTTTCAGGCTTGATTCTATTGCTTCAGCCCACGCTGGCGTTTGTCTGGGACGTTTTGTTTTTTCAAAGACCGACCACCCTGTTCAACTGGCTGGGTGTGCTGATTGCCCTGGCGGCCATATATCTGGGCATGGCCCGACAATCGACCAGCAGTCATTAAGTGAAACGTAAGACCCCAATCTTCGTCTGACCGGGTATGGCAAAATTAATTTTCATTTGACCGCCTGCAAACTGATAAGGTATAGGAATTTTCGATCCCCAGCGCACGTTATTTTAAAAACCATTTTCAATTTTTTGTTATTTTTGGTTTCCAATCTCATTTCTTACTTCTAAATCGAATATCAGCTTGAAATTATGATCAAAGAGTCGCAATAGAGGAGGCGATATGAAAACCTTTTTCCTTTTTTTGTTAATCCTGCTTACGGTTGCATGTAGCCATACCCAGGAAACAAGCGTGACGGCGCTTGAAAAACAGACCAACGCTTTAGTTGAAGAGAAAAACGTCATCAAAACTGTCAACCGCCTGTTTGTCAGCACCGACAACCGGGATTGGGAAGGCGTCAAAGCCTGTTTTGCTGATGAAGTTGTGCTTGATATGACCTCTGTCATGGGCGGTGAGCCCAACAAATTAACGCCACAGCAAATAGCAGATGGCTGGGCCCAGGGACTTAAAGGGTTGAAAGCCATCCATCACCAGGCCGGCAACTACGATGTCTCCTTAAAAGCAGATGAGGCGGATGTTTTCTGCTATGGCATTGCCTTTCATTATTTGCCCAACGTCACAGGGCAGAACAGCCGTACCTTCGTCGGCAGCTATAATTTTCACCTGAAAAAAATCGGGCCTGTCTGGAAGATTGATATTTTTAAATACAACCTGAAATTCATTGACGGAAATTTGGAATTGCACAAATATGTCAAATAGCCGTCTCAAAAAATGATCTGTTTACAGCAGGAGAAATTTTCGCGTATCGCCTGATTAATGTATCATTTATCACTAATTTTCATGCAGGATTGAGGAGGAGGAGGATGTGGATAAGGTTAATTTGCTTCCCGGTGATGTGTTCCTGACCTATGGTGCCGGGTTTTTTTCAAAACTCATTCGGTTTTTTACGCGCACCATCGGTGAGAGCAGAACCAAAGTGAACCACACCGGTATTGTGGTGACCGAAGGTGATCTGGAAAACAGCCAGGTGGTTGAAACCCTGTTGCGCGTTCGCAAGCATAAATTGTGGAAGCGCTACGGTCCATTTAGTCATGACAAGGTGGCCATCTATCGCCCGATCAACCTGACGTCTGCTGAAACCGATACAATCGTCGAAAAGGCAGTGGCCCAGGTGGGCAAAAGGTACGGCATTTTTACGGTGATCGGCCATCTGCTGGATTGGCTGCTTTTGGGCGCTTATGTTTTTCGCAAAATTTTACAAAGCAAAGATTACCCGATCTGCTCGTGGTTGGTGGCTTATGCCTTTGCCAAAGCAGGCAAAGACTTTAATGTTGAGCCGGGAGCCGCCCAGCCAGACGACATCTGGGATTTCATACAGAAAAATCCGGACAAGTATCAACTGATCCACCCGCTTGAGCAGATCTGGTAAGTGCCAAAGCTACCCGCGACAGGCCATCTCTCCACAAGTCGGTCTGTATCCGAGATAAACCCAGCAAATCTATTGACTTCGTCTTCCCTGATGTTGGTCTTCCGACCGATAAATGCCCAAAATTTACTTTGACAAATGATAAAAATTCGATTTATATAATAACCGGTTGGTATATTTTATGTTGGAGGCTTAATTGGCTGCCAAAGGCATTCAAACACGTCAGCACATCATTGAAAAATCTTTGCAGTTGTTCTGCATCAAAGGTTATTTCAACACCTCGATTAATGACATCACGGCCGCTACTGATTTGACCAAGGGCGGATTCTATGGGCATTTTGCCAGCAAGGAAACGCTCTGGTATGCGGTATACGATGAAGCCATGCGTATCTGGCGGGATGTCGTTTTTGAGGGTATCGCCGCTGTTTCCGATCCGCTGCAGCGCATCCAGCTGCTGATTGACAATGATATTAAACACAAGCTTGGAAATCAGGTATTTGAAGGCGGCTGCTTTTTCCACAGCATGCTGGTGGAGCTTTCCGGTCAATCAGCCGCCCTGAGCAGTCATATAATGCAAGGTTTTGACCAGCTTGCCGGCCTGCTATGCGCCTGGCTCAAACAGGCCCATCAGCAGGGAAGGCTCAAAGACAACCTGAATTTCAATGCCATTGCCCGCCACATCATCATGGCGTTAAACGGCGCCGCTGCCCTGCATGCCTGCAACCGCGACCCCGCTATTTTGGATCAGGCCGTCAACGAGCTGCATTTTTACATCCAACAGCTCCAAAAACAATAAAATATACCAACCGGTTTATATATTATTTGGATTTCTTCCTAAATATTCCACTTCCACGCTTCATTCCTTTTCGCAACTCCGTTCAACATCATATAAAGCTTTTTAGACAGGATTTACCCGTCTTCGCTCTGGCGAGCTACGCCGCGCCAAGCAGTATTATCAGGATTTCTTTTGGCCGTTATCCGGAAGATAACGGCCAAACCCTATCGCCTGCGGCGAATATTACGTACTTTCATGAACTGAATATATAATCCAGAAATTTGGAGTCTTCCCCGCTTTAGGTTGAATACCGAAATAGTTTATTCCGCTGAAAGCGGATTGAGTTTAGTCGCTCTCGTCTGGAGAGCGACTAAGAGAATTATCCTCAAAATCCTGTAGATCCTGTCTGAGAATAAGGTTCAATCCGTGCATTTTTATTAAAGTGTTACGGCATTTATGGCGATAATAATAATAGAGACAAGCTGTTAAACGTCGAAATCGTTTCAGGAGCCGCCTATGAAAAAATTAATATTTGTTCTGGTCATCATTTTACTGCCTGCCATCGCATTTGCCAATTTTTCCATCAAGTTTGACAACACCACCAACAAAAAAATGTTTTACCTGCTGTATTGGATCGATCACACTTATGACTGGCCGCATCCGTTCAACCTGGCGGGCGGCGAGCTCAAGGCTTCCGAAACAGTGGACTTAAATGTGAGCCTGGACAACGGACACTACTACGTGGTTTGGCACGATGATGGTGATTGGAAAAACAAAGTGACGATGGATGTTAAAGACGGTATTAAATCGGTTACAGTCACGCCGATTAAAAGCAGTATGAAAAAATAACAAACGGGCCACAGCCCGTAAATTGTCTGGCCGAACGTGCCACGGCAGTACCCGACAAGGGGGTTCGAAAAAGGAATCAGAATAATTCTGGTTCCTTTTTTTTAGAACTCATCTCAAAAATGCATTCTATGCGCCTCAGGCGCACTAATCCGCCGAAGGCGGTCTCCACTTTTGAATCGGCCTGGTCTTTGGGCGTCCCTTCTTTGAAAAATATAGCGGATTGCAAAATGGTGTGAATTTGCATAAGTTTGATGCAATCATAAGCTTTGCGAATTTTCCTGACAATTTTGTTCGTGTACGTATAAAAAGGAATATATGAAATGAAAGTCGTTTTTCATGAGGATTTTTATAAGGTATATACCGGTGACCCGGCAGCCGCCGCCGGACGCATGGAGGCCATCGTCAATACCATTGAACCGCACGTAGCGTTCATTCAAGCAGAGCCTGCCGTCCGTCAGCACATTGCCGCCATCCACACCGAAATGTATATCCAGCAGGTTGAAAACCAGGGATTATACGAAATCGCCGCGCTGGCCGCTGGCGGCGCCATTCAGGCCGCTCAAATCGGTCTGTCTGAACCCTGCTTCGGGCTGATCCGCCCCCCGGGGCATCACGCCTCGGCGGCTTCAGCCTGGGGGTTTTGTTTTTTTAATAACATGGCTGTGGCCTTAGAGACGCTGCGACGCCAGAAAAAAATCAAAACTGCCTGCGTGCTGGATATCGATTATCATTTCGGTGACGGCACGGTAAATATTTTAGATAAGCGAAATTGGGTGACCGTTATTAATACCGAAGGCCGCAACCGCAGCGATTACCTTAAAGAGGTGGAAACGGTTATGAAAAACTGCCGGGCGGATTTGATCGGCATTTCCGCTGGTTTCGATAACCACGCTGAAGACTGGGGCGGTCTACTCTACACCGAGGATTACGAAGAAATTGGCCGCCAGGTTAGATCAACTGCCGACGCCAATGGAGGCGGCTGTTTTGCTATTCTGGAAGGCGGATACAATCATGATGTTCTCGGGCAAAATGTCATGGCCCTGATTCAAGGCATGACAAGGGTATGACTCTTTACTTCATATCCATGCGTTAAACTAAGGGGACGCCCATAAAATTATAAGTTTCTCATCTATCTTCAAGCAAATAAGTTGGAACCTTGCATAATAGGTATTTTGGTCGCCATATTGGGCTTGTTTAGCTTGGTATTGTTAACTATTTCTACAGCTTCTCATTAATCTTCATGCATATTGAGTTGAACCTTGCACGAGTTGGAGGTTTTCATATGCAAGGCATTTAAGGGCGAGGCTATAGTGAACTATGCCTCGCCCTTAATAACGCAGCAAATGGAAGCCTCCGGCTCGCCCATCGGGTGAAGATTAATGAGATAAAATGATTTTCATCCTTTTACATGACAGATATTTTGGTCGACATATCGGACTTATTTAGCCTGGTATTATTAAGGGCTTATACAGTCTCTCATTAATCTTCATGCAAGGTTTCAACTTGGACGCGGCAGGTATTGCTCGGAAAGGCGCCTGCGGGGGACATGCTGTCTTTGGTGAGAACGTTCACACTGCCGCCATTATCAACACCATCGGCATCCGGCTGATACCAGGCGCCGGCATCCAGGCTAACGACTCCGGGCATGATGCGATCCGTGACTTTGGCCCGGGTGCGCAGACGACCGCACGCATTGTAAACTAAAACCCCATCGTCAGTTTTAATACCGCGTTTAGCAGCATCCTCTGTGTTTATCCACATGCGATCATCGGTTTTTTCTTTCAGTTGGGCAATGTTGTCAAATTGAGAATTGACGCGGGTTTTGGCATGCGGGCTGACCAGCTGCAGCGGAAATTCGATTAATTGCTCACGGGCCGTTTTTTCCCAGGGATCCATGTGCTGGGGAATTGCCGGAATTTGGGCGTTGCCCATCTGGGCAATTTTGTGGCTGTAGATTTCAATTTTGCCGCTGGGGGTCGCAAACGGATGGCGCTCAGGGTCCTCAATCTGTTTTTCGAAAGCCACCCGGGGCTCAGCGAGTGCTACGCGATACACACCTTTTTGACGAAATTCCTCTGGATCCGGAAAATGCGGCGTGGCGGCCAGAAATGAATCCAACCACTGCCGGTCGGATCGTTGATTGTAGCCCTCAATGCCCAGAAGACCTGCCAGCGCGGTAAAAACAGCCAGATCCGAACGGGTTTCCCCTCTGGGCTCAATGACCTTGTTCATATAGATACAGTAAGGGCCCCCCAGCCAGGGCTGGCCGATATCTTCCTGTTCCAGATAATGGGTGATCGGCAAGACAATATCGGCAAAGCGAGCGGTGGGTGTTAAAAACAGTTCATGAACGACCATAAATTCCAGGGCTTTAAGTGCTTTGACGCCTTTGTTAATATTTGAAAACTGATTTAACATATTGCAGCCGACCACATAAAGCAGCTTAATATCTGCCGGAAAACCGCCGCTGCGGCCTTTTAACAGGGTGTCGTAAATTTCATTGACATGCACTGCCGGGTTTTCTTTGTCAGGTACGGGCAATGATGCTGCCAGGTCCCCCATATCCATACGATCGGTGCCCCCGGCCACATGGCCGCCGACATTGCCGATATTGGCGGTCATCGCGGCCAGCGTCATCGCTGCCCGGTGGAACTGCTCGCCAAATGTGCTGCGGCCCGGTGCCCAGCTGGCGCACAGCGCCGCCGGTTTCAATTCCGCGTAATCCCGGGCCAGGTCAAAGATGTCTTCCACCGGCACGCCGCTTCTCTGTGAGGCCCACTGCGGGGTTTTGGGGATCCCATCGGCTTTCCCCAAGACATAATCCTTAAAGTCTTCGAATCCGTAAGTATGGGTAGCAATGAAGTCTCGATCATAGAGGCCCTCATCCATCATGACATGGGCCATGGCCATCATCACAGCCGTATCGCTGCCCGGTTGGATGGCAATCCAACGCTCAGCCAGCGTTTTTCCGGATGCAGTTAAGCGCGGGTCTACTGCTATAATTTTGGCGCCGTTTTTCTTGGCCTGACGGAGATAGGCTGCTGTATAAGGCCGGAAGCGGGAGACCAGCGGATCCCAGCCCCACAAAATTATATATTTTGAGTGCAGCAGGTTGTCGCGGCTGTTGGCGGTAAAGCGGGAGCCGAAGGTGGTTTCACATGCGAATCTGGCGCCTTCCATTGAGGTGCTGCCCCAGACGGTGGTGCACCCGCCAAACTGGTTAAAAAAGCGCTGGGCTGTTTTGATGCTGTTGTTCAGGGCGCCTTCGTTGCCGTAATAATTCATCAGCAAAGTGGCATGTGCCCCGTAAGTTTTTTTAACCTCGGCCAATTTATGCGCCACCGTGTTCAGTGCTTCATCCCAAGAAATGGGTACAAATTGTGCCTGTCCGCGAGGGCCGGTTCTTTTCAAGGGCTGCGTAAGGCGATCCGGCGCATAAACGACATGCTTTTGAGACAGACCGCGGATGCAGGCGGTCAAGGCTCGTTCACGCCGGCTGTCGGTACCGATACGGGTGATCCTGCCTTCGGCCACATGTACTTTGAGCAGGCAGCGCGCCCCGCAGTCAAAAGAGCAGGTGGTGGTGATTACTTTTTCGTTCAAAATAACCTCACGCAAAGGCGCTAAGAGATTTCTAAGTTTTTAAAGCTATAATTTTTTGTTTCCTTGGTGCTCGTTTTGGCTTTGTGGTTATACACACAATCGCAAACGATCGTCCACCCGAAACTTGCGTCATACATCTACCCGGCTGACGAATTAAAAATTTAGGGGGACGCCCATAAAATTATAAGTTTCTAGGTACATGTATTTCATATCCTGGTGTTATCTGTATTATATAAAAGGAACACGATTGATTTTAAGTATTTGAAATTATATATAAAATAAAAAATAGCTTGCGCAAGCCGTTCTACAAAATACATCAAGGGGTTGAACCAACCGATTCCAATCGATATATCATTAATTACATGGTGCTATCGAGACAGCAAAAAATATGTCGTCAAGTGAGGTGCTGAAACCGCCATTCAGGATTATTAGAGCATTTTTTTGTTGTAAGATAGAGTGAGTATCAATGAGAAACTTATAATTTTATGGGCGTCCCTTCACAAAAACTATTCAGGTATCTAATTTTTCGGAGGCTGTGATGAAAGCAAAAACTGGCACCAATTTTTCGCGGCGTGAATTTATACGTCTGGCTGCGGCGGCAACGGCTGCCTTTTCGGTTGACTGGACAAGGGTGAAAGCGCTGGCTGCCGCTATTGAGCCTAAAAAAGACTTCCCGGTGGTTGTCATTGGCGGCGGGCTGGGCGGTTTGAGTGCAGCAGCACATTTGGCCAACAGCGGTTTTCCGGTCACCTTGATCGAGCAGCATGACCGACCAGGCGGTTACGCTACAAGCTTTGATCGAGACAAATATACATTCGATGTATCTTTGCATGCCACCTTAAGTGCCCGGGGTGGATTAAAAGACTCCCTTGAGGGCGCCGGTGTGCTGGAAAAAGTCGAGACTGTCGAATTGCCCGAGCTGTGCCGCATTATAACACCCGATCATGACATGACCTGGCCCCAGAAGAATCCAGTAGCCATTGTAGAACAGCTGACTCAGCTTTTTCCTGATGAAGCCAAAGGAATTCAGGGATTTTTCGATGAGATTTTAGGTGTCATCGATGAGGCCATAAAACCGTTTGAGCGAGATTCCTGGTGGGATTTAATTCGATTTCCGATGACTCATAAAAATATGTGGGCCATCCGCAAAGATACATTAGCGCAGGTTCTCGATCGATATACCCAGGATCCCAAGCTTAGGAGTATTTTATCAACTTTCTGGCCTTACTATGGGCTTCCTCCATCTAAGCTATCCGGCTTTTATTACGCTGTTGCTACCGCGGCCTATATTCGATTCGGCGGTCATTACATCAAACACCGCTCCCAGGATTTAAGTGATGCTTTAGTGCAGGCCATAGACGGCGCCGGCGGGCAAATGCTGCTGGGCACCGAGGCAATCGCCATTACCCTGAAAAGGGGAGCAGTTACTGGCGTGGTGCTTGACAATGGGAAAAAAATCACCGCCAGAGCAGTTATTTCTAATGCCAGTGTACCTGCGACACTGGATTTGCTGACACGCGATACAGCACCTGAAGATTTGCCGCGTAAGGCAAAGTCCTATGCGGAGAAGATAAAGGACTATCGCCCGTCTTTATCTACATTTCTAGTCTGGCTGGGTCTGAACCGTGACATCAGAAAATCGGTCAACGGGTATGAAATTTTTTTCAGCGAGCACTACGATCCGGAACGAAGCTATCAAGCATGCTTGGCCTGCGATCCAAGCAAAAGTGGGCTGGGCGTTACCATTTACGACCATGCTTTTGATGGTTACTCACAACCGGGCACTTCAACCGTTCAGTTGCTGATACTCAGCGGTTACGAACCCTGGAAACCGTATGCAGGTGATTATTTTGCAGGCCGTAAAAAAGCCTACAATATGCAAAAAGAACAAATTGCGGAGGCTCTTATCAAAAAGGCCGAACAGCGTGTGATTCCCGGGCTCAGCTCCATGATTGAAGTTGTTGAGGCGGCCTCTCCCTTGACCAACATTACCTATACCCGCAACCCGGAAGGTGCCATTTACGGCTATGAGCAGGCAATGAACAATGCCTACATGAACAGGCTTGAAAATACAACGCCCTTCAAGGGGCTTTATCTGGCGTCGGCATGGAGCAATCCGGGAGGCGGCTTCCAGCCGTGCTTGGATTCCGGCGCCCAGGCATTTAATGCGCTGGTCAAAGAATGGGGTGGCTAGCGGTCATTCCATGATAAAGATTTGTACGATTATGATAGAAACTTATAATTTTATGGGCGTCCCGCTTTTACGCTTTTAAAGCAGGTTTATTAAGGATGAATACCTTAGAGCGGTATTATTCGATTGTTGATGATGTTGATGCTTTTGTAGAGGCGGCCAGCCGGCCCCAGCCGTTGTTTGCCTGGACCAATACCCTGCGCACCACCACCCGGCAACTGGTCGATGTCCTCGAACCGGACGGCTACACACTGACCCCGCTCGAGTGGCATTCAGAGGCCTATCGCGTTTGCAGTCAAAATGGAGACAGGCGTTTGGGGCGCCACTGGTCCTATCTGGCCGGGTGGTTTCACATTCAGGAGGCCAGCTCAATGATCCCGGCCTTGCTGCTGGATCCGCAGCCCGGTGAGCGTGTTCTGGACCTGTGCGCTTCTCCGGGCAATAAGACCGCTTTGATGGCCCAGGCTCTGGGAAACCGCGGCACCGTGATAGCCAACGATATTTTCTGGGAACGTATCCGGCCGCTGCGCTCGGCCATAGACCGGCTGGGGTTGATGAATGTCAGTGTGACCTGCCATGACGGCACCGCTTATCCACGAGCGGCCGGGGATTTTGATTGTGTTCTGGTGGATGTGCCCTGCAGTTGCGAAGGCACCAGTCGACGCCATCCGGGTATTTTAAATCGGGCGCCCTTCCAACCAATGCCGAAACGCTTCCACAAGCAACAGCTGCTGCTGGAATCCGCCATCCGCCGCTGCCGGGTCGGGGGCCGCATACTATATAGCACCTGCACCTATGCGCCGGAAGAAAATGAGGCTATTGTCGACGCTGTTCTAAAAAAAATGCCCGGTGTGGTTCGCTTTTTACCGGTCAACCTGCCGGGCTTAAACAGCGCTCCGGGTATGACGTCCTGGGCAGGTGCAACCTTTCACGACGATCTGCGGCACTCGATTCGGATTTGGCCGCATTTAAACGATACCGGCGGATTTTATATTGCTCTCCTGGAAAAGATCGACGGTGTTGCTCACAAAGCGGTCGAGCCGCTCGAATTAAGTCACCCTGATTTTGAGACCGCTTCCGGCAGCACCCAACAGCGCTTGAACGACGCTGAGCAGATGTTTAACATCCTTAGCACGCGATTCGGTATCGATCGTAGTGCCTTTGATAATTTGCAACTGCTCAATAAAAGCCGGCGCGATATTTACGCTGTAGCCGCCGATCACCGACCGCCACATATGGCCAAATGCATCAGCGGACTACCGCTGTTTCATTTTCATTTTAAATACCCCAAATTGACCACCTCATGTGCCACCGCCTTTGGCCGCAAGGCCGATCGCAATGTCATTAATGCGTCTTGCGACCAGCTGCATTCTTACTTAGCCCGCAAGCCGTTTACTCTTCAAAAGGACCAGATCCAGTCCTGCAACGGCAGCGGTTATGTGTTGATTCGCCATCAAAATGCTGTTTTGGGAGTTGGATTTTATGATCAATATCAGGGAGTTGTGGCCAGTTTGTTCCCCAAAAGCAGAACCCATCTGTAATGTCCCGCCACCTGTTACGACTAAGGCAACAAAAATCTGACTTTTAACCAATTAATGCTTATATTTCTGCTGTAAAACTTAAAACGCATCGTTTTGAATGGAGTTCATTATGATGAAAACAATTATTACGATAAGCGCTATATTGCTGATAGGCATTGTCCTATTCGGATTTCAAAAATCAAATGATAAACAAGCTAAAAACGAAGAAAAGAGTACCCTTATGAAAACAGAATCCAAAGGCTATAAAACCGCAACTTTTGCCGGTGGTTGTTTTTGGTGTGTTGAATCGGATTTTGAAAAAGTCGACGGTGTCATCGAGGTTATATCCGGCTATACCGGGGGTGAAGAGCCCAATCCGACCTACAAGCAGGTAGCGTCCGGCGGCACCAGTCACACCGAAGCGGTTCAGATAACTTACGATCCAGACAAAATCACTTACAAAGAACTGCTGGATGTGCTTTGGCGACATATGGATCCCACCGATGCCGGCGGGCAGTTCGTCGATCGCGGCTCCCAGTATCGACCGGCTATTTTTTACCACGATGAAGAACAAAAGCGCATTGCGGAGGAATCCAGAGCGGAATTGGAAAAATCGAGACGTTTCTCCAAACCGATCGCCACCGAAATTGTTCCCTTGACCAAATTTTATCCGGCTGAGGAATATCACCAGGACTATTACAGCAAAAACCCATTGCGCTATAAAATGTATCGTTACGGATCAGGCCGCGATCAATTTCTGAAAAGCAAGTGGGGCGATGAGGCCAAGCCCGCCGCCAAATCGATGAAATCCGGCGATAATTCCAAATATTCAAAACCCGACGATGCGGTGCTCAAACAGCAGTTAACGCCCATGCAATACAAGGTCACCCAGAAAGACGGTACCGAGCCGCCCTTCAATAACGAATATCATGACAACAAAAAAGAAGGGATATATGTGGACGTCGTTTCCGGTGAGCCGTTGTTTGCTTCGACAGACAAGTTTGACTCGGGAACCGGCTGGCCCAGTTTTACGCGACCGCTGGTACCTGAAAATATCGTCGAACATGAAGACCGTAAGTTTTTCATGGTGCGAACCGAAGTTCGCAGCAAACATGGGGATTCGCATCTGGGGCATGTGTTTCCGGATGGTCCGGCACCTACCGGCCTGCGCTATTGCATCAATTCGGCCGCTCTGAAATTTGTTCCCAGAGAAGAACTGCAAAAAGAAGGCTATGGCGAATACACCAAATTGTTTGAGTCTGTTCAAACAGCCAATTAGTGCTTTGCCGCAAATGCTATCTTTACAAGGGCGCCCTTAAATACGGATTCAAATTCAAAAAGGGAATCCGTCCCATTGGATTCCCTTTTCATGCTGACCAAAGCCATTTGGCGATTTGCCTTAAGTCTGACGCCCGCCGTCTTTAAAGACTTCATCCAATTCTACTTGAAAACCATTGACTATAGCATTGGTCTGGTTGGCCATGCCCACCACCGCCATCAACTCGGCCAGCATTTCATCTGTCATGCCTTTTTTTCGGGCCGCCGCGGTATGGCTGTTAATGCAATAGGCGCAGCCATTGGTGACACTGACCGCAACATAGAGCATCTCTTTAACTAACGGATCAAGCGCACCGGGTGTCATCACTTCTTTGACCCCTTCCCAGGTGCGCCGCAAAAGCGCCGGCTGCACTGCCAGTGCCTTCCAGAAATTGTTGACCCAGTCGATTTGGCGCGTGGCCATGATGTCATCGTAAACTGCCTTTACTTCGGGGCTGGCCTCCTCGTATTCGATTAATTTCACGGTTGGCATAATCTTTTTCCTTTCTGTTTCAAGTTTACAAAGGAATTCTGTTTTTTTAATAAATTTTCACGCAAAGACGCTAAGCCGCAAAGAAAAATAATCATAAAAACGATTAGTCCTTTTATGAATTTCGCGGGCTTCGTGTTCTTCGTGGTGAAAACCGAGTGCGCATATAACCACAAAGACACAAAGAGCACAAAGGACTATAACTTTCAGCTTAGAAATCTCTTAGCGCCTTTGCGCCTTTGCGTGAGACCTATTGCAGGGGTACAATAATCTCTAACTTTCATTAACGAGTTGACGAATATTCTGAATCAATTGCTTGATGTCATCAAGACTGGTATCGGGGTGGTTAAACACCAGGCGCAAATATCGGCGGCCGCCAAACTCGGTGGTTGACAGATAAAAGTCCCCCTGTGAGATCAGTTTGTCTCTTATCTCCAGCTGGAGCGCATCACTGCCATCGACTCGAAAACAGAGAATATTGCTTTGCGGTGCAACAGCGCAGCTAAACGCCGGTTGCGATTCAATGTAATCATAGGCCTGCTGTGCGCGGTCATATTGATCGTCGACATGCTTGGCCAGTCCCTGCTCGCCGAGTGCGGCCAGCACGAAAAACCATTTTAGTCCCAAACCCGCCTTGGTGCATTCAACCGTACGGTGGATAAAATCAAAACCGGGCTGATCTTTCTCATGAAAGATATAACTGGCATCCTGCTGAAAGGCCTGATCAATGGTGCGGGCGTCTTTGACCAGAACGGCCGTGCATAATGACGGTGTGCGCAGTAGCTTGTGGGCATCCCAGATCAGTGAATCCGCCAGTTCCACGCCATCGAGCCGCTCTTTAAGTCTATTTGAGAGCAACGCGCTGGCGCCGTGGGCGCCGTCGATGTGAAACCACACCTGCTGTGCATTGCAAAATTCACCCATTTTGCGGATGGGATCATAGAGCCCGGCCGCGGTACTGCAGCCGTTGGCAACGACTGCCATAACGGTTTTGCCCTCATCCATTAAGCGCGCATACGTCTCTGGTAATTTTTCGGGAATGACGACACCTTGATCATCCACTGCCATGGTGCGGATGGCATTGCAGCCCAGGCCTATAATACCGGCTGCGCGGGCGATTGAGTAATGGCTTTCAGCAGGTGCCAGTATGACCAGATTGCCGGGGTTGCCCTCCTGCCAGGCATCCGGCGCCACCCGGCTGCGCGCTGCCACCAAAGCGGTCAAATTGGCCAGCGAGCCGCCGTGGGTCAAGACACCGCCACCAAAAATCTGATTCGTCTGTTGAGATCTCTTGAGTGGCTGTGGCGGCCAGCCCACTTTTGTGAGCAGCCAGTTGACAATGGTCCACTCGATACTGGCGGCTCCCGGGCCCATTTCATAAATGGCCATGGGGTTGTTGGTAAAGCCGTCGATAAGCGAGGCCAGAGCGCCGGCATAATGGGATGTGCCCACCTGGTGGGCCAGATAAGCCGGATGCAGCAGGCGGGTGGTGGATTCCAGATATTTGCTTAAAAATTGCGCCAGGCGTTCGCCGCTTAAACGGCCGTCGCTTATGTAAGCACTTAAATCCAGATCCGAAGCCAATGCTTCCAGCGGGGGCTGATGGATAACCGGTTTTTGCCGGCTGATGGACTCCTGATGGTATTTTTCCAGTGCGGTGATAACAATTTGAGCATCCGATAAAAATGACATTTAGAAAAATTCTCCTATTTATGATGATGCAAATGTTTGGCGGCCAGCGCTTTTAAAAGGGGTTTTACCAAAGCTTTGCATTTGGTTTTAAAGCGCACTATACGCTTCTCGCTGCTCTTTCACAACGCCCCTGATGCATTCAGAGGCAGCGCTTTGCGGACAAAAAAAGCCGGATAAAGATCCGGCTGCTGATTTAAATTGTCCGGCTGAATTCTATTGGTTGGCACGTTCTTGCGCTTCTTTAGCCTTAATTCTGGCCTTTTGGGCTTTTTCCCAGGCCTTTTTTGCTTCTTCCGCAGCCTGGGCGGCCTCACTTTCGGCCTTTATGACATCATCTTCAGTTATCCGACCCTGGCGCTGTTGTCTTTCCTGAATCGCTTTTTTGTATTTTGTATCATAGGCCTTTTGAGCTGCTTTAGATGCCTTGATATTGGCCTCTTCGGCTTTTTTAGCCGCTATGTCCGCCTTGCGCTGGGCCTCCGTAGCTTCTGTCGCATCACGTTCTGTAACTGGTCGACTACCCTGCGGCTCCTGGCTATTGAATTCCTGTCTTTCGGCATCACTTGTATATTCCGTCACATCTTTGAGCTTGGCGCCTTTGGGTGGCGGGTATTTGGTAATGTGCATATTGCCGTCTTTATCGGTCCAGGTGTAGATTTCCGCGGCGGCTAAATAGGAAGCACTGACCCAAATGAAAAGCGAGCTTAAAATGACGATGTAAACAGTGGTTTTGATTCTCATTTTAATTCTCCTTTCAAGTCGGAGGATCAAGAGACTCATCAGAAAATATCCTTGTTATGCCGCGCCTGTCAAGTCGGATGGGCATTATTTCGTAAATTAAGAATAGCTGAAAAGCCATCGTTGTCAACGATCGCGATCAGCAGGATAGCTGCCTAAATATTTCATCCATTTGGTGAGGCCTTGCATTTCCTTTAAAACGGTCGCAATCTTTTCCTGCTTATCCGACCCTTCAAAATCGAGAAAGAAACTGTAGTTGCCCGGATCCGAGCGCAGCGGCATGGAAGCAATGCGCGTCAGGTTGACCCCGGCATCGGCAAACAGTCGGAGCACCGCGTACAATCGCCCTGCCTCGTGCGGCACGGCAAAGATGATGGAAGTTTTATCACCGTTGTCGGGATGCGGCTCCCGGGCCAGCAGCAAAAATCGTGTTGAATTGGCTGGCCCATCTTCAACGCCTTCTTTGATAATTTCAAGGTCGTACAATTCGGCGCATAAAGAGCTGGCAATGGCTGCCGCCGCTTTGGGATTTTCGCGGGCGAGCATCTTGGCCGCGCCGGCGGTATCATAATACGGGCGCGCTTCAAGTTTGTTGCGCATCAAAAAATTGCGGCACTGAGCTAAAGCCTGTGGGTGTGAGAAGACCTGGCGGATTTCACGATAGTCGGTTTCCTCGGTAGCCAGCAGACAATGGCTGACGGTCACCTTGACTTCACCGATGACTTTCAGATCGGTGGTTGTCAGTAGATCGTTAACCTGCGTAACGGCGCCTTCCAAAGAGTTTTCCACCGGCACCACCCCCAGATCGAAGTAGCCGTCTTCAACGCCGCGGAAAACGTCGATAAACTCCAGACAGGGGATATAGGCGCCTTTTGGGACCAGCTGCCGGGCGGCCACTTCACCGTAAGCTCCGTGTTCACCTTGAAAAGCAGCCAGAGACCGGTCTTCATCCTGCAAC
Source organism: Desulfobacterales bacterium (assembly GCA_030066985.1). Lineage (NCBI taxonomy): Bacteria > Pseudomonadati > Thermodesulfobacteriota > Desulfobacteria > Desulfobacterales > Desulfobacterales bacterium. The sequence continues at coordinate 55,925 of JASJAN010000002.1, read as the reverse complement.
CGTTTGGTTTCGTCAATAATGGTATGCAGCAGGCGTCGGGTGAATGTGCTTTCGATCAAATCCAGGTTTAAACGCTCGGCGCGTGCCAGCATGTCGTTTTCCTGCTGCGGGTCACTCAGGGTCTCTTTGAATTTATTGGATCGCAGAGCCAGCCCCATTCGTTCCTGCAGCAATACCAGCAGCTCGCGATCAATCTTGCTAATCTTTTTCCGAATTTCTTCCGGTTTCATTTTTGCTCACTTTATCCGGTTGGTTTTAGCGGTTGGCGCCGATGGCAGGCTTTCCAGAAAAGATGACAGCGGTCTCAGACGCTTCATCATGGTTGCAAAACTATCCGGTGTCAGGGCCTGGTCCGCATCGCACAGGGCCTCTTGAGGTTTGTGATGCACTTCGACGATCATGCCATCGGCACCGGCGGCGGCCGCTGCCATGCTCATCGACTCAATCAGGCTGATGCGGCCGGTGCTGTGGGTCGGATCGATAATGATCGGCAGATGGCTGAGTTCCTTGATAGCCGGTACCGCGCTGAGATCCAGTGTGTTACGAGTGTAGGTTTCAAAGGTCCGGATGCCGCGCTCACAGAGAATCACATCCGGATTGCCCTCACTTAAAATGTACTCGGCACAATTGAGCCATTCTTCGAGGGTGGAGTACATGCCGCGTTTGAGCAGTGCCGGCCGTCCTGATTTGCCGACCTCTTTCAAAAGGGAGAAGTTTTGCATGTTGCGGGTGCCAATCTGCAACACATCGGCAAACTCGGCCACCCAGGACACATCGCGGGGATCGACCACCTCGGTAATAATCGGCAGTCCGGTTTCCTGCCTTGCTTTATCCAGAATTTTCAGCCCTTGAATACCGAGCCCCTGAAAGGCATAGGGTGAGGTACGCGGCTTAAAAGCGCCACCGCGCAGCATATCCGCACCGGAAGCTTTGACAGCCCTGGCGGTCTCCAGCAGCTGCATTTCGCTTTCTACGCTGCAGGGTCCTGCGATCACAACAAAATCACGGCCGATTTCAATTCCGGATACATTGACCACCGTGCGCGTTTTGGTTTCGCGGGCGACCAGTTTAAGATTTTTCATAACAACAATCCTTTATCTAAATAACTTCGGAAGTGCCGATCTGAGCATCGCTCAAATTACCGTCGACCCCTTAGGCCGCATCTTCCAGCATGTCAAAGGTCAGATAATCCAAAGCGTGGATGCGCTTTTGGGCCAGAACCTGCAGGGCTTTGTCATTATCACTGAAACAAAAGATCATCACTGTTTTGCCCAAATGGTTGCCCGCATAAGCGTAGCTGTATTTAATGGTAATGTCAGCTTCCATTAAGGCTGCGATGATTTGAGATAAATGCCCGGGTTCGTTTTGGATTTCAAGGGCCACCACATCGTCGATGTGCCCGGGGATGTCCATCTGCATTAAAATTTGCCGGGCGGCAATTAAGTCCGAAACCAGCAGGCGAAGCTCCCCGTAATTGCCTTTGTCAACCAGCGTAAACGCCCTGGGTGTAATCCCCTTGCCCGCCAGCGCTTTTGTAATCTCATAAAGTCTGTCATGCGAATTTTCAATGGGTACGGAAATTTGTTTCAGTTTCATTGTGTTCTCCTTCTTCTCTGAATTTAGTAATCAAAAGTTAAGCAATTTATAAGTTCAAAAATACGAATAGGTATCTGTGATAGCCAGCTGGTTATTTTAGTTGAATATGTCTCAAAAATAGTAGATTACGTCCAAGGGCAAGGCGAAAACCGATTCAAAAGTGGAGCATACACGACAGTATTCGAGCATTTTGAATCGGTTTTTAACGCAGGCATTGGGCGTAAGATGCATTTTTGAGACATATTCCAATAAAAAAGCCCCGAGATTACTGATCTCGAGGCTCATAACAATAAAAAACCCCGAGTGGCTCAAGTCCACCCGGGGGTATTAACGCTTAACGCTGTGCGTCAGACAACCGGATGGACGCCTCTAAAGCTAAAAAAGAAGCGTCCGAAATTAAATAATCCATTTGTGTTGGTGATGATAGTCATGTTGTCTGCCTAGTCAAAGTTTTGGTCTACATATCTGTTTTTAGACCTAATTGTCAATGGTTTTTTGTTAATTAACAAACGGCCCGAACCGTTTTGATAAGAGGCTATTTTAAAGCCGCTTTGGCGCTAATTTTGCGGCTTTTTGTCTAAAAGCGCTTAGCGAAGGGAAGCGAAAAATCTTGAACTGTTTGAGGGCATTCGCCCGAGTTTGCAAGATTTAGCGCAACGAGCTTAGCGCTTTACAAAAGCCGCAAACCGGCCGAAAGGGGTTTTAAAATGGCTTCTAATCCACGTACAGCAAATGTGCCACCCCTTCCAGTGCGAGCTGATACCCCTGGGCCCCGAATCCTGCAATGCGGGCTGTGGCAATATCGGCCATCAAGGAGGTATGCCGAAAAGATTCCCGTTTGTTGATGTTGGAAAGATGGATCTCAACAATCGGTATCGTAAGCATCGAAAGCGCATCCCGGATGGCGACACTGGTGTGGGTGTAGGCCGCCGGATTGATAATTATGCCATCAAAGGCGTCGTTTGCCTTCTGAATCCGGTCGACCATTTCGCCTTCATGATTGGACTGAAAGGTTTCCACCGCCAGACCCAGCTGCTTTGCCTGCGCCCGTAGTGCTTCGTTTATTTCCTCCAGGCTTTGATGGCCGTATATTTCCGGCTCCCGCATGCCGAGCATGTTGAGGTTGGGTCCATGAATAACTAAGATTTTTAAATGCTTTGCATTGTCAGGCATCGTTTTGCTCCTGGTTTAACTAAGAAAAGTATTTGCTAACAATCCTTAACGGTCGCGGAATGAATTATCAGCAGCGTCAGCGTGCACTGTCTGAATGCATTAGGGAGCGTTGCGAAAGAACTACCCATAGCCTTGAAGTAGTTCATATGCTCAATGTGGATTTTGTAATTGAGCCCTTTTTTAAATATGATAGTTGTTCTTTTGTTACGCTCCTTTATGCATGAGTTTGCATGATGGAGTCGCTGATGATTTATGTCGCGACCTAATCAACAATATAATACGCTCAGCTAATTTAACTGATCATCAATTTTTCGCATAGCCTGCATAAACGTGACCCGTTTTTCCTGGGCATACGGATTATAATGGTGCATGTCATGAAACAGTTGCCAGGTGTCGTTTTCAACCACCTCCAGGATATGCAGCAAGCGTTTATACCCCTCGCTGTCGATACCGAGCGGCGCTGCGCCAAACTCTGATAGGCTTCTGCCGATATAATGGGTCAGCGCCAGGCTGACAGCGATCTGCTCATCATGATCCTCCGGGGTAGATTCGATTAGAACCAATTCTTTTGATGCCAGATAGGTTTTGACCTTTTGATAATGGTTGGTATCGATACGGATTGGGCTGATAAAGATTTTGTGGCCTTTTAAAGAATCCGCAGCGCTGTCGGGGCCAAAAATCGGATGGGTGGCCAGAATCGAAACCGTTTTCGGCAGCATTTCCTGCATCCACTGGACCGGATAGACTTTTACCGAGCAGACATCGACAACCACAGCCCCCTCTTTCAGAAGCGGTGCGATGTCTACGAGCACCTCCTGCAATTTGGAAATCGGGACACATAAAATAATAATTTTCTGGCGGCAAACCTCTTTGAGCGAAGCTGTGCGGGCGCCGCATTTTTTGATCTCGGTTGATTTGTCGGTTCGATGGTAAACCATGACCTCAAAATCTTCGGCCAGATACCTGGCGGCCAGTTTTCCAAAACGTCCGAATCCAATAATGCCGATCATATTACCTCTGCTATACGTTTTAGTCCGTTGATGAGATTTTCCTCTGAAACCGCGAAGGAAATGCGCAGATGCTTGGCCATGCCAAAGGCCTCACCGGCAACCACCGCCACGCCGCCCTCCGCTAAAATTCGCCGAGCAAACGCCTCCGATGTTTCATCATTTTTTAAAGCCTTTGATACGTCCGGGAAAAGATAAAAGGCGCCTTGCGGTTGCAGGCAGTCGAACATCTGGGAAACGCGTTCATATGCCATATCTCTTTTATGCTGCAGGTCTGCTTGCCGGGTGGCTAGCCATTGTTTTTCCAATGCCAGGGCTGCCAGGGCACCGTATTGGGCAAAGGTGCAGACATTGCCGGTCAAATGGCTTTGAATTTTAGACAGGGCGGCAATGACTTCAGCCGGTGCAGCAACATAGCCGATGCGAAATCCGGTCATGCTGTAGCTTTTTGAAAAACTGCGTGTCACGACTAACCGGTCGCGAGCGGCCTCGATGTCGAACATGCTCCTATCGACAGCCCCGTCATAAACAAATGCGTTATAGGCCTCATCGGCGATAATAAACAGGTCGCGATCCGCCGCCAGCCGGGCGATTTGTTGCAAGTCCTCAATCGGATAGACCGCTCCGCTGGGATTGTTGGGTGAGTTGATCAAAATGGCCTTTGCGCGCGGGGTAAGCGCCTGTTCAATGGCGGCGATATTGAGCTGATGATGCTGGGTTGCCACCAAAACTGGGTGGCCACCGGCCAGTTTGACCTGCTCGACAAAACTCACCCAGTAAGGCACCGGGACAATCACCTCATCGGCAAAATCGCAGATTGTCTGGAATATCATATACAAGGCCTGTTTGGCGCCGTTAGTAATGAGAATGTTGTCCAGACCCCATCCGTCAAACTGCTGTGCCAGCTGGGTTCGAAGCTCTAAAAGACCGTTTGCCGGGCTGTAGCGGGTCTTTTGGGCGGTCAGCGCATTTTGGGTGGCTTCGATCACTGCTGCCGGTGTGTCCAGCTGCGGCTCGCCCACGGCCAGGTCGATCACCTGCCGGCCCTCCTGCTGCAACTGTTGAATCAGGGTGGTAAAGGCCACAGTTTGTGAACCAGATATGGCGTTTATTTTATTTGATAGTTTCATTGGCCCGCATCTTCTGTCGCAGGGTAAGGTCGACCAGCACCAATGCCGCCATGCTTTCGACAATGGGGACGGCGCGCGGCACCACACAGGGATCATGACGCCCCTTGGCTTCCAGAACCGTATCTGCGCCCTCAAAATCGACGGTTTTTTGCGGTAGGCTAATGGTGGCCGGGGGTTTGAAGGCGACCCTGAAAATAATCGGCTCACCATTGGAGATGCCGCCCTGCATGCCCCCGCTATAATTAGTTGCAGTGCCCAGTCGAGCCCCTTTTTTTATAAAAGCATCGTTATGTTCAGATCCGCGCATGCGTGAACCGGCAAAACCCGAACCGATTTCAAAGCCTTTGGTCGCCGGAATTGACAGCATGGCCTGGGCCAGCATGGCTTCTGCTTTGTCAAACACCGGCTCGCCCAACCCGGCGGGAACATTGCGGCAGACACACGTAATAATGCCACCCAGCGAATCGCCGGCCTCCTTTGCATTTTCGATCGCGGTGATCATTTTTTCCGCTGTGGATGCATCCGGGCAGCGCACCGCATTCTGATCGACATCATTGCGTGTAATATTCAACATGTCCGCCGGCGCCGCCTCGATCTTAGAAACAGAGTTGACCCAGGCAACAATGTCTATCCCGTATTGCTCGCTCAAAAATTTTTCGGCAATGGCACCGGCGGCCACACGGCCGATGGTTTCTCTGGCGCTGGCGCGCCCGCCGCCGCTCAAAGCCTGGATACCGTACTTCATCTGGTAGGTATAATCGGCGTGCGAGGGTCGCGGTATCGAGCGCATCTGGCGATAATCCCCCGGTCGCTGATCGGTATTTTCAACCATTAATGCGATGGGCGTTCCCAGGGTCATGCCGTTGTCGACCCCGGACAGTATGGCAACCCGGTCGGCCTCTTCCCTTGAAGTCGTTAATTTGCTCTGCGCCGGGCGCCGCCTGTCCAACTGGGGCTGGATATCGGCATCGTTTAGCGATATTCTCGGGGGGCAACCGTCAACCACGGCCCCGACGCCCTGACCGTGAGACTCACCGAAAGTGGTGACGCGAAATAAGGTGCCAAATGAACTGGACATATACTTTTTCCTCCTAATATTTGACAGCGCTTAAATCAAATCATTTAAGGGTTTGGATTTCCTGGATTCGCATTGCAGCCTATTTTGTTATGTTTCTTGGCGAAGCGCAGGTAAGCGCCCTGAACTGTTTGAACCTTTTCGGTGAGTTTTCAGGGCGCCCGTAGCAAGCCTTAGAAACATCAAAATAGGCTACAGCGAGCCAGGGAATTCGAACCCGTAAATCAAAATTCTTATAAAGCTCTAACCCTAACGCTTATCAGCATTTCCCTCATTTAACTTGTCAAGGATCCGTTTGGCAATTTCTGCCACCGGGATGCCGTCTGTGTGAACAAGAACATCACTGGCACGTTCATAAAGCGGGCGGCGTTCCGTTAACAGGTTTTCGATTTCTGCCAGCGCTCCTCTGTCGGTCAGCGCCGGTCGTAAATGCTCGGTGTTGGCATCTGCCTGCATCCTGGAGCGAATGGTGTCTGCCGTTGCGTTTAACCAGATCACCTGGCCGCTGGATTTCATGGCCGCGATGTTGGCGGCATCGAGTACCACGCCGCCACCGGTGGCCACCACCTGCCGCTTCTTTGCACAGATCTGCGTGAGCGTTATATGCTCCATACGGCGAAAAGACGCCCAGCCATCGATGTCGATGATGTCCTTAATGTTTTTTCCGCTTGCTGCGACCAGCATCGCATCTGCGTCGACAAAGGCCCAGCCAAGCTTTTTGGCAATCGATTTGCCGACCGTGGTTTTACCACTGCAGCGGTACCCGATCAAAAAAAGGTTCATCACTGATATAATTCCTCAAAAACTTGCCAGAAGGTCGGAAAGGATTTTTCGACACAGCTTTCGTTTCGAATACGAATCCCCGGCACCTTTAAACCTACGATGGCAAAACTCATGGCGATGCGATGGTCATTGTAAGTTTCAACCACCGCCTCCTGCGGCCGGCCTCCCCTGATGGTCAAACTGTTTTGGGTGCAGCTGGCCTCGATGCCCATTTTGTTCAGCTCGGTTACCGTGGCACTTAAACGGTCGCTTTCTTTTGATTTCAGATGCGCCACGTTTTTGATAACGGAGGTCCCCTGGGCAAAGGCGGCCACTACAGCCAGGGTGGGCACTTGGTCGGGCATATCGGCCAGGTCGGCTTCAATCGCCTTTAGCGACCCACCGCTAACCGCAATGCCGTCTGATTCCCTGGAAACGCCACACCCCATCTGTTCGAGCAAATCGACAAAGTGCACATCGCCTTGAAGTGAAGCGCTGTTGATGCCCGTCACTTTTATTTGGGTTCCGCTGATGGCGGCCGCGCTCCAGAAATAGGCTGCCTGGGAGCAATCCGCTTCAACTGCGTATCGGCCGGCACGATAGGATTGCCCGCCGGGGATGAAAAATTTTTGATAGCCCTTGCGATCCAGCGCAATGCCAAAGCTTTCCATCAGGGCCACGGTCATATCGACATAGGGCTTGGACACCGGACCGCCGACCACCTCAATGTCAAGTCCCCGTGCAGTGAGTGGTGCCATCAGCAGCAGGGCGGAAAGATACTGGCTACTGATTTGACAGTTAATCTCCACCTTTTTAGCATTTATCATTGCGCCGTTCACTTCAATTGGTGGACAGCCGTTGCCGTTAACCGATCGGGCCTGAACATTCATTTGTTGCAATGCATCTAGAAGATCCTGTATCGGCCGTTTTTGCATGCGGGCATTGCCGGTCAGAATGTAGGCTCCTTTGCCCAGCGCAGCCACACCGGCAAGCAGCCGCATGGACGTGCCGGAGTTGCCCAGATCAATCGGCGCAGCGCAGGATGCCAAACAACCACCGGTACCCTCAACGCGCACATCGATACCATTGACGGCAATTGGAATCCCCATTTGCCGCAGGGCCTCCATGGTCAATAGCGTATCTTCACTAATCAGTGCGTTTTTAACGGCAGACACCCCGTCTGCCAAAGCTGCGGCAATCAGCATGCGGTGTGTATAGCTCTTTGAGCCGGGAACCGCCACGCGACAATTGGCAATCTTTTGTGTTTTTATCTTTTTCATATAGTTTCAAGTTAATCCTAAAGCTTTCTTAGATGAAGTGACTAAAATGAGCTAAAGGGCCTAGAGTGACTAAAGTTAATGTGTCGCTTTGCTCCATCTTTTTATAAAAACGACAGAATTCCTTAACTTTAGTCACTTTAGATCACTCCCAACTTTAGCGCACTTGTCTTTGTGCTTATCTAAAACATACTGGATGTCTATTTGTTTGCTAGTGCCTTTAAAACTGACGCTCGCATGACTTCCACCGGTGCTTGTTTGCCGGTCCACAGCTCAAATTGCAGCGCCCCCTGGAAGACAAACATGTCCAGACCGGCGATGGTGCGGCATCCTTTAGCGGCGGCATCTTTTAAAAGCTGGGTATGCAATGGATTATAAACAATATCCATGACCACCATTTCTTTGGATAATGCTTGTTTCGCGATCGGCGTTGCCGCAGTATCCGGATGCATGCCCAGCGGTGTGGTGTTGATCAGTATGTCATAACGGTTCGGCTGGCATTCTTTTATGGGTAAAAATTCGGCCTGCAGATCGGCGGCCAGACGTTCACCGCTTTTGCGGGTGCGGTTCAAAATTGTCAGGCGTTCGGCAACAGTTGCCAGCCCGAAGCCGATGGCCCGGGCCGCCCCGCCGGCACCGATGACCGCCACCGCTTTTCCGTCTATGGTGGTCTGGGTCTGCAAGGCCTTGATAGCGCCCTGGCAGTCAGTGTTATAGCCGATCAGCTTGCCGTTGTGATTGACGATGGTGTTTACTGCGCCGATGTCGGCAGCCGTTTGATCAATGTCATCCAGAGATTCCATAACCGCCACTTTATGGGGCAGGGTGACGCTGAGTCCCCTCACATTCAATGCCCTGAAGCTTTTGATTGCGGCACCCGGGTCTGAGACGCAAAATGCCAGATAAACCGCGTTGCAGCCGGTGGCTGCAAACGCCTGATTGTGCATTGCCGGGCTGAGGCTGTGCGCCACCGGGTTGCCGATCAGGCCAAAAAGGGATGTATGGGCATCGATCATTTTGACCCTCGACCTGTTGTTTGGACACTGCGGCCGGCGGCAATAATGGCTTCAAAAATACCCTGCAGGCTATCGCCATCCAATGGTCCGTTGTTTTTTTGTCGCAGACGATCCAGGATGTTTTTTTCGCGCTGACGATCGGTCACCTGAATGCCGCCCTGTTTTTTCGCCGCGCCGATTTGCTGTGCCAGCAAAAGCCGCTGATTGATCAAATCCAAAATTTTCGCGTCGATCTCATCGATGGCCAGGCGCAGTGTTGGAATGTCGCCTTGCAGCTGGCTGTCGTGTTTGTCGAGAGTTGAATCAGGCATACAGGGCCTCCTCGAGTTCTTCAATGGCGATGGGCTCCACTACGGCGTTGCCAATTCCAGCGAGCAAAATGAAATGGATGCGGTCTCCGGCCTTTTTTTTGTCTTTGGTAACAGCATCCAGAATTTTTTGCGGATCAGAAGCAAAGCCGTTGGGAAGCTGCAGCTTTGCAAGCAGATCGCGCAGCCGCCGGTCTTCCTGTGCTGACAGCAGACCTCTTTTGACCGATAAAGCCGCGGCCATCACCATGCCGATGCTAACCGCCTCGCCGTGCGATATGCCGCTGACCTTTTCAATAGCATGCCCAAAGGTATGACCGAAGTTCAGCAAACGGCGCTCGCCTTTTTCGGTTTCGTCGCGGCTGACAATCGCCGATTTGATTTCCACCGATCTCAGCACGAGCTTTTCGATCGCCTCGGGATCTAATGCCAGTACGCTTTCCGCTTGTTCTTCTAAAAAGGCAAAAAGGTCTGCATCCGCAATGGCCGCGTGTTTAACGATTTCAGCCAAACCGCACGAAATTTCCCTGGGCGGCAGGGTTTTTAATACCTCAAGATCGCAGATGACAAACTCCGGCTGATGAAATAGCCCGACCATATTTTTGTATCCTTGAAAATTAACGCCGTTTTTGCCGCCCACGCTGGCGTCCACCTGGGCCAGCAGGCTGGTGGCCACAAAACCAAACCGCACCCCACGCATAAACGTAGATGCCGCAAATCCGGTAATATCGCAGACAATGCCGCCGCCAACACCGACGATAAACGCGGAGCGGTCCGCCTGCAAAGATAGCAGCTGCGCGTAGATGTCTTCAACGGTGTCCAGGGTCTTAATTGTCTCCCCGGTACCGATGGTAATCACGCCTCCGGCGATGGCATCCAGGGGATACAGTTTGCCGACATTCACATCGGTGACGATAATCGGCTTGGCCACCGGAATGTAACGCTGTAGATTCTCTAGTCGCTCGGCGATTAAAATGCGCGATGGGCTGGAATCTATGTTGATGGCAATGGTTTTCATATTTTATTAATAGTTTTTTGCTGATGTATGCGTTTGCATCCGCCGGAGGCGGACTAATATTTCATGCTGCAGCTGATCTCAAATAACCCTTCAGTTTTTCATGCGCCCATAGCAGCAATTGCTCGGTGGTTTCCCACGAAATGCATTCATCGGTGATGGACACGCCATATTTTAAAGTGGATGCATCGCCGGTGAAAGGCTGGTTGCCTTCATGCAGGTTGCTTTCGAGCATCAAGCCGATCAAGGCTTCGTTACCGTCCAGGTACTGACCAATCACACTTTTCCAGACCACCGACTGGCCCTGGAATTTTTTCATCGAATTGGCATGCGAGCAATCGACCATAATCGCTTCCGGCAGATCTTTTTCTATCAGTCTCAAGCGCGCTTCTTCCAGGCTGATGGGATCGTAATTGGGTCGTTTGCCGCCCCGCAGAACAATATGCACCCAGGGGTTGCCGTTGGTTTGAACCACACAGGTTTTGCCGTCCTGGTCGATCCCTAAAAAACTTTGCGGAGCGCGGGCCGCCATCAGTGCATTGATGGGCGTTGATAAGTTGCCGTCTGTGCTGTTTTTAAACCCCACCGGCATGGACAAGCCACTGGCCAGCTCCCGGTGGGTTTGTGATTCGGCGGTGCGGGCCCCGATGGCCGACCAGCTGACCATATCGGCCACATATTGCGCGGTGATCGTATCCAGCATCTCGGTGGCGGCGGGCAATCCCATTCCATTTATTTGCTTGAGCAGATTGCGCGCCTTGCGCAAACCGGCCGTCATGTCACAGGTGCCGTCCAGGTAGGGATCGTTGATGATTCCCTTCCACCCCACGGTGGTGCGGGGTTTTTCAAAATAGACCCGCATGACAATCAAAAGTGTATCGGCCACCTGTTGGCGCAGTTGGTTCAAGCGGGATGCATACTCCAGGGCGGCTTTTTCATCATGGATGGAGCACGGCCCCACAATCACCAGCAGGCGTCGATCTTTTTTCTGCAAGATCGCTTCAATGTCTTTTCTTCCGGATACAACCGTTTCATGGGCCGCGTTGCTGATAGGTATTTCATTTTTTAAAATGTGCGGCGCTGTCAGCGGTTGGTATCCCTTAATTCGCAGGTCGTCAGTCGTGGATTTCATTTTCTTCCCCTCAATTCTTCTACTTTTTTATAGTATAAGCTGTCTTAAAAATAGCAGATTACGTTTAAGGGCGCGGCGCAAACCGATTCGAAAGCAGAGCATACACGCTAGTATTCGAGCATTTCGAATCGGTTTGGAACAAAGCCGTTGAGCGTTAGATGCATTTTTAAGATAGCTTATAAAAAAAGCCGCGAATTTTATAAGCGCGGCTTTTTAAAACAAAAAAGCCGCGAGCTTGGGTCTGCCCGCGGCTGATATCGCTATTTAAATGTGTGTGCTAAATCAGCGTACTCCAGGCAGACCGGTACCGTAATAAAAATACCAGAAATAAAAAAAGGTTCTGCCTGCTGATTGCGTCATGATTTTTGAATCCTTTTAACACCAAAATAGTTCGAAACTTATTATATCAACAAATAAGGGGTGTCAAGGGTTTTGTCAACAGCCGCCTGCGGATGCATTTTTCTCAACGCAGACTGCGAACAAAGTCTCCCACCGTAGCAACACCTTTTTGTTCCACGAGGCGCAACATTTGAGATCCGATAACGGCAATATCCGTTTTGCCCTTCAGGAAATCAATGTCGGATTTCTTTCTGATTCCGAAACCAAGGGCCAAGGGAAGCGAAGTGCTTTGGCGGCATTTATGCAGATATGCTTCCAGTTTTTCTGAGAAATCCGTGGCTTCACCGGTGACCCCTTCTCTGGCAATGCAGTAGATAAAACCACCGCCGGAAGCGGCGATGCTTTTCATGCCCTTGAGAGTTGTGGATGGTGAAAAAATAAGGATAGGCGCCAGGTTGTGGGCATGCATGGCATCCAAATATAAGCGCCCATCTTTCTTGGGCAGATCCGGTATGATGGCACCCCGCAGACCGCCCTGCGACATGGCGGCTATAAAACGGTCCACGCCGAATTTAAAAGGGACGTTGTAGTAGGTCATAATCAAAAAAGGGATATTAAACGTGCGGGCGGCTTTTTTGGCCAGATTCAAACACTTCTCTACCGTCGCCCCTCCTGTTAACGCCTGCTGATTGGCGCGCGCAATAACAGGACCATCGGCATGGGGATCGGCACATGGGATCTGTAATTCCATCAGATCCACACCGGCCGCCGTCATTGCCTCGATGATCCTCATATTATCGTCAAAGCTGGGATATCCCAGGACGATATGGGTCATCAGCAGAATATCCTTTTTTTCAAGTCTTTTCCTGATATATGATTCAAGCACCGCGTTCCTCTTATATAATCAAGGGGTCGAGAAGTATTTTGTGCAACATCTGAAAGTCGCTAATGATTCATGGAGCGACCGATCAACGAAATTCCGGTCCCCTCATTTAATCTCAATGGCTGCGGTTGTCAGCCGGACATGTCGTTTTTTGTATGGCGCTATGGCGATGATTACCCCCCCGAGCAACACCGTGCCGCGATATTTGGGATGACGGGCACCACAGCATTTGATAAAACCCATGGCGGTGGTGGAATCCCAAATATCGCGGCACAGGCACATTGAAAATCATAGCGCCTTACAGAAATTGACATGCCCGGCAACTCATTTGGTTATTGTCAGAAGTTGAACATCCCCCCACCCCTGACATCAGGGTCTACCGTGCTTCCATCACAGCCTTCATCAGCGCAGGATTCTTTTTGCCGGGATATTCTTCAATACCGCTGTTGATATCAACCGCATAAGGATTTACGGTCTGAATGGCCGAATTGATATTTGACGGTCGCAGCCCGCCCGCTAAAATGATCGGAATCCCTATTTCTTTGATTTTTATGGCAAGCTGCCAATCAAATGTTTTCCCAGTACCGCCGACCTTTTCCCTGGCCCACGTATCCAGGAGCAGGGCTCTGACTTTTCCCTGATATGCACGGCTTGTTTGCAGACACGAGTCATCTTTTATTCGCAATGACTTTATCACGTAAGGCATCAGTTCATCGCAAAAAGCCGGCGACTCATCTCCGTGCAGCTGAACCAGATCAAGACCGCAATACTGCCTAACGTCCCTTATAGTGGTTGCTGTCTCATTGACAAAGACGCCCACTGTCTTAACAAATGGTGGAATCATGCGAACGATTGTGCGCACCTTTTGTGGCGTCATTTGACGGGGACTATCGGCAAAAATGAAACCAAGGGCATTGGCCCCGAGTTCGACCGCAGCCGATGCATCCGCCGCATTGGTGATGCCGCAAATTTTTACCTTTACGTTATCCATTTCTCATCTTGCCGGCATTAACGATTTGTTGGGTTTTGTGCCCCAGATCCTTGCTTCGCATCAATGACGAGCCGACCAGCACCGCGTCAATGCCGGTTGTTTTCAACGCGATCATATCGTCTTCTCCATTGATGCCGCTCTCACTAACGCTAACACAATGATTTGGTATCAGTGACGCCAGCTCAAAAGTGGTATTCATATCAACGATAAAGCTGTCCAGATCGCGATTGTTGATGCCGATGATTTCAGCTTTGCAGGCAAGGGCTTTTTCAAGGTCCTCTTTGCTGTGAACCTCGGTCAAAGGGGCCATGCCCAGCTCGCGGCACAGCATGATGTATTCAGATAATTGCTGTTGTGACAAAATGCGCGCAATCAAAAGAAGGGCATCGGCGCCGTAAAGAAAAGCTTCCCAAATCTGAATCGCATCGATAATAAAATCCTTTCGCAGGATGGGCAAAGAGATCGCCTTTTTCAGGTCTGGCAGTTGCGCCAGATCACCCCTAAAAAACCGCTGATCGGTGAGCAATGAGATCGCTGCCGCCCCGGCTTCCTCATATATGCGGCCAATAGCGGCGGGGTTGGCCTTTTCGCGGATAAGTCCGGCTGAAGGCGAGGCAAACTTGATCTCAGCGATCAGGCTGATCTGCTGCGGTCTTGATATGGCGGCCTTGAAATCCCTCAGGGGCGGCCCCTCTTTGTCCTTGTTGTCTGGCATGGACCTTTTCAGTTGGGTCACTTCATCCCGTTTTTGAGCGAGTATCTCAATCAGTCGATCATGCATACGAATCTCCTCAGGGTTCCCTGCGAACAAAGGGCTTGCAGTGACGGGTGAATTCAATCAATTGATCGAGTTTAGCCTGCGCTTTGCCGGAGTCTATCGAATCTGCTGCGATCTGGATGCCCTCTTTGAAATCCGTACACAACCCCGCGGCCACAAAAGCGGCCGATGCATTCAGCAATACCATATCTCTTTTGGGACTCTTCTCTCCGCTCAGGACCTGGCGGGTAATATTGGCATTTTCCTTTGCGTCGCCGCCGACAATGTCATCCAGCCCCGCTCTTTCAAAATCATACTCTTCCGGCGTCATCTGAAATGTGCTGACAGTATCGTTTTTAAGATGGGCAACCTGTGTCGGTCCGCAGATGCTGATTTCATCAAATGTTCCCTCACCGCATACCACAAAGGCTTCTTTGGTTCCCAGCCGCTTTAGAACCAGTGCAATTTTATCTGTCAGGCTTTGTTCGTAGACACCCAGCACCTGAACCGAAGCACTGGCCGGATTGGTTACAGGGCCCAGGAGATTAAAAATGCTGCGGATACCAATCTCCTGCCTGGGGCCGGCAGCATGTTTCATCGCCCCATGAAATATAGGGGCGTAGAGAAATCCGATACCGACCTCCTTGATGCATTTTTCAACATCGGTACTGGTCACCTCCAGATTCACACCTAGGTTTTCAAGCACGTCTGCACTGCCGCACAGGCTGGAGACCGCCCGGTTGCCGTGCTTGGCCACCTTTATACCGCCGCCCGCGGCCACAAATGCCGTTGTCGTGGATACATTAAACGTGCGCGTTCCGTCACCACCAGTGCCGACAATATCGAGGATTGTCTCGTCATCGATATTGATCTCATCGCGATCAATGTTAACCAGATGATTGTTGACGTTAATTTTTGTGGCCCTGGCCCGCATGGCCCTGGCTGCACCGGTAATCTCATCAACGGTCTCGCCTTTGAATCTCAAGGCAGTGATGAACGCTCCGATTTGTGCCGGGGTGGCGGTTCCGGTCATTATCTCTGCCATGGCCTTTTCCATCTCAGCCTCTGTGAGATCTTCGCCTTTAACGACTTTTGAAATTAATTCTTTAATCATGGTGTTTTCCTCCGTTTGTTGAAAAATTTTCTAAAAGATTTGACCCTGCTTCGGTCAAAATGGATTCGGGGTGAAACTGGACACCCTCCACTGGGTATTGGCAGTGCCTTAAGCCCATGATCTCCCCATCTGCTGTCCAGGCACTGATTTCAAGACAATTGGGGACCGTGTCTTTTTGCACGATAAGGGAATGGTAACGTACCGCCTTGAATGGATTGGCCAGACCTTTAAAGACACTGCGTCCGTCGTGATGGATCATGGAGGTTTTGCCGTGCATGATACGTTCAGCCCTGACCACCTTTGCGCCATATGATGCGGCAATGGCCTGATGTCCGAGGCATACGCCCAGAATCGGAATCGTTGACCCCAGATGCGCGATGGCCTTAATGGAAACTCCCGAATCGGCAGGTGTGCCCGGACCCGGCGAGACCACTATGGCTGAGGGCTTCAGTGCTGAAATGCGCTGAATATCGATGCAGTCGTTTCGAAAGACCTTTACTTCGTAGTCAAGCTGCTCGAGGATCTGGACCAGATTGTAGGTAAAGGAGTCATAGTTATCAATTAGCAATATCATTGTCTTTTACCTTTTCGATGGCTTTAAACATGGCGCCGGCCTTTTTCAGGGTCTCTTCATACTCGTTTTCAGGAGACGAGTCGGCCACAATACCGGCGCCGACTTGAACGGACAGCCTGTTATTCATAATCGCAATGGTGCGGATGGTGATGCAAAAATCCATATTGCCGTTGAACCCGAAATAGCCGACCGCTCCAGCGTATGACGCCCGTGCACAGGGCTCCAATTCACTGATAATTTCCATTGCACGGATCTTGGGAGCGCCGCTGACGGTTCCGGCGGGAAATGCGGACATAAACACATCAAAGCAGTCTGCGTTTGATTTCAAGATGCCTTCGACCCGGGATACGATATGCATCACGTGTGAATAGCGCTCGATTTCCATAAGCCGCGGCACCGATACAGATCCGGAGGCCGCCACCTTGCCGACATCATTTCTACCCAGATCAACCAGCATGATATGCTCGGCGCGTTCTTTGGGGTCGGTAATAAGATCCTTTTCCAATGCCTGGTCTTCCTCAGGAGTTGCACCTCTGGGCCGGGTACCAGCAATGGGGCGAAGTTCGATTCTGCCGTCTGTTAAACGCACCAGTATCTCCGGAGAAGCACCGATAAGTTTAATATCGCCGAAATTTAAATAGAACATATATGGCGATGGATTGACGCTCCTGAGGCTTCGGTAAAGGGCAAAGTCTTCACCGGATACCGTTGCCGAAAATTTTTGGGATAGAACGATCTGGATGGCTTCACCGGCAACGATAAAATCCTTGGCTTTACAGACGACATCTTCAAAGTCAGCTTTTGAAAAATTGGATTTAAGATCAGTTAGGGTTAATGAACCGTTTTTTGAAACCGGTGATAAGGGGCTTTGCAGTTTTGCCGTTATCTGCTCAACCTCCTGGCATGCCCGTGAGTAGGCTGTTTTTAAATCTTCATTTTCTTTAAGATGGGCCAAGACCACTGCTTTAATTGAATGGGTAAAATGATCGAAGACTACCAAATGACGACAGGCAATAAAAACGGCTTCCGGACGCATTCTATCTGTCGGCGAAATATGGGGCAGATGTTCCCATTTTCTGATCAGATCATAGTTAAAAAATCCCACAAATCCGCCCTGAAACGGCGGCAGATCATTGACTGCCACCGGTTTGTATTGTGCGCACAGATCTCGCATGACATTCAAAGGATTCTCGACGTTCTCTAATACTTTTTCTTCGTCAACTGCCCAGATTTCCATTTGGCTGTCGCGAGATGTGGCGCGTAGATAAGGCTTGCGGCCAATAAAACTGTAGCGTCCCCAACGCTTTCCACCTTCAGCACTTTCAAGCAGATAAGAGTATGAATCGTCTTTCAACTTCAGATAGGCTGACACCGGCGTCTCGGTATCTGCCAGAAATTCCTGATGCACCGGTATCAGGTTTCCCGATTGCGCCATCTGTTTAAATTCTAAAAAAGTCGGTTTTATCTTCAATTTGATTCTCCTAATAAAAAAGGCCGAGAGACGAATGGTCCCTCGGCCTAAAAGTTTGCAAATAAAAAAACCGTGGGACCTTCTGGAGGTGCCCACGGTTTATTGGTTAATTATAATACTACACTATCATGGCAGGCTCGCCCCCAGTTTAGAGCTGAGCCACCACCAATTTCTCAAAGCATTTATAAAGATATTTTTTTGTTCGCTAATCATAGGGTCTTCATTTAGAGAATGCGCACGCAATTGTCAAGCAAAAATATTTGAACGCCAACTTTAGGGAATGGTTCGCGCAGTCAAAAGTTTCCATCGATGACAGCCGTGCCGCGTAAAAGCTGGAGGGTTTAGTCGATTTTACCTAACAATGTCATGTTTTTGTGCGTCGGGCGATGTAAATTCGGTGGAAAGTAAAAGGAGAGTGGCCGGCTACAGGCGCGATTTGCGCCCGCAACCATGACTAGAGTCTGATACTGGGGCTTAAGAGGTTCATTTCGCGGTGACGGTCTCTTGGTTTTAGCCTTTTGCGGCGATCCAGGCCGATTCTGCGATCGATGGCATGTCTGCGCTCTTTGCCGGACCTTCTGTCAAATATGCGTTTAAAGGTAACGCCGATGCCCCGCTGCCCCGAGTGCACCATCCAGCCGCGGATTCGTTTACCCTTATAATATCCATTACTGGGAACGATCAGATCAATGACCTCACCAAACAGAAATTTGGCTCGGGTTTCAATAAAAGCGCCACCGCGACTGACATTTTTAATGACGCCTCTATATTTTTGATCGTTATAAGTGATAAGTATGGATTTGAAGAAGGGTTTGCGGGGATAGCGTCTCGGGTCCTGTTTTTGTTTAACCCTAGCGGCCTTCACGACTGGCTCCGCAAATTTTGCTTGCGTGTATTGTTTTGCGATAGATCTCATGCCACTATTCTGCTCTTTTACCTCCGTTCACATCCTGACTAGCGCCAATTCCAGAATTTCATTTTCAGCCCGGCTGCTGAGCTTTTGGGCGATTTCGTCCAGAATTCGCCATAAATTTGGATGTCCTCCAATATGTGTATAAAGAATTTATGAATTTAAGTCAAATAATTCAAACCAATTTTTAATAAATGAGGCACATTTAAAATTGTGAGGTAAACTTCAACAAATTGGATAATATTTTTCACACCTTACGCGGCATAAATAAGGCAGTTTTATAACCGCTTGATATTTAATATAAAAATAAATTATAAACAAACTTGCGATTTTCGCATAAATTTTGCATAAATTATTATGGTTTAATCTTTTATTGGATTGTGCCGATAAGAAGTTAAGGTATAACGTAATGTAACTATTTAATTTATTAACCACCAACGACGGTTAAAAATGCTGGACAACCTAATACCCAAACTTCGATTGCAGTTGGCCAAAGCGCATAAAGTACTGCCGGAAGATATCGCCGCATCCGTTGAAAAAGTGTACAATGACATTTTGTTGATGCGCGATTACACTATGAATGAATTCCAAAGAATCCAGGATGATAAGAATCTAAACGAGAATGATCGAAATATTGCGCGACGCCAGGTCATTGAGAAGGCCATCACCAAACTTGAAATGCTAAAGTCGCGCCGAAGTGCTGCGGAATTGCTTGAGCGACTGGAAGAAAAATTATCGCAAGATCCGGAAGCCAATGGTGATCGCCTGCTTAGATTTTTAAAGGAACGGGAGGTCCGGGACCGTCTGGCCGGTATGACCGAATCACAGATACTGTCGCATTTTGAAAAATCGCTGATGGAGGGCAGCAATCAGTTGTTGCTGGATGCGATCTTAAACGCGCCCCCCGGATTTGAAATGCTATCCCCCAAGCTGTTGAAAAAGCTCAAACGGGTGCGGGGAAAACATTATTACCCTGAAGTCGTGGCCCAACTGGAGGCCTTGCAGGAAATGAATGCCATTATTATCAAAATGTTCACCATGGTCAGAGCCGAGTTGGACAATCTAAGAAAAAAATATCTACCCATTTATATTGTTGAGAAATCAGCTTAATCGGTAATCCTTTGAATGTTATATAGCGACATGGAAGAAAACCCTGAAAAAAGAGAGAACGCCCGCATCGAGCATCAATGCCTGGTGACAATTGAAAATTTAAAGGCCGGCACGATTCACAAAGCCAAGATGCTCAATTTCAGCGCCACGGGATTATATTTTGAGGCTGATAATCTGTTGCAGCCCGGTGAAGAGGTTTTTGTCGGAATCGATAATTCACCTTTCGCAACCGAGCAGGGCCTTTACGAATGCTATCGGGTTGAAATTGTTTGGCGCAAGGAATTGAAAAAATCGGTATATTATTATGGCTATGGGGCTCAGCACACCATTGATCACCATAAAGTCAATTTGAAAGAAGACGAAACCAGAGAGTGGCAAGATATTCGGCGGCATCAACGCAAAACCTACATCAAATCCGTTCAGTTCGCCGCCGATGACCGCATATTCAATGGGCTCGTAAAAAATATCAGCACTGCCGGTGGTTTTATTGAAGTCGACTCGCACATATCCGCCGGGCAAAGCATTACATTTGTGCTGCCGTTAAAAAACGACCAGAAGGCCATTGTCAAAGGTGAAGTCGTCTGGTCCGGCCCCGATGGATTCGGGCTCAAATTTTTAAGTATTGATAAGCAAGACGCCAGCTAACACCAACATCGCCAAGCTTAACGGCCATCCCTTTCTTTTTCCCATTGCAGCAGTATAATCGATGCGATCACCACTAGGCCGCCCAGCACCTGCAGCGGGCTGAGCATCTCCCCTAAAAAGAGCGCTGAAATAACACTGGCGGTGATGGGCTCCAGTGTGGCTGTAATACTGGCATGGGTGGAACGAATACGGTTGACGCCCTCAAAATACAGCCCAAAAGGCAGGATCGTGCCGCAGACGGCAATGAATAAAATCCAGAACCATACGGCCGGGGTATAGGATCGCAAAAGCGCTTCCAGCGGGGGATGCAGGAGATTCCAGGCCAGGGCGGCAAACAGCAGCCCGTAGAGCAAAACCGTCCAGGGGCTGTATTTTGCCATGCCGTATTCGCTCAAAAGGGTATAGGTGGCAAAGGCTACCGCTGCCAGAAGTCCGCCGATTATGCCGGCGCGATTAAGGGCAAACAGGTCCAGGTTGTAAGCTCCGACCACCAGAAAGCAGCCCGCCACAGTTCCCAATAGCGCCAATCCGCTTTTGAGCGTCAATTTTTGATGCCGGAAAACAGCGGCATACAAGGCCACAAAAACCGGGCCGGTGTAATGCAGTAAAATAGCAGCGGCCACCTTGATCTTGCTGATGGCAAACAGGTAAAAAAACTGGGCGGCACCGATGCCCAGGATGCCTAGCAGAGAAAAGTAAAAAAGATCTTTAACGTCGATTTTTAACAGCTGCCGGTTGCGCCCGACCAGCCACAGCAACAAGCCGCCAAAGGCCAGCGTGACCCGCAGCTGAATCAGCTGATAAGGCGTCATGCCGCTGTTGAACAGGAATTTGGCCCCGCTGCCGGCAGCCGCCCACAACACGGCCGCCAAACAAACATACAGATATCCGATTTTATGCATCGATTGATCTTTTCATTTTGGGGACGAAAATTCTTTGTCAAACCATCGATGATCGCGGAATAAAATATCAGCGACTGCATCGTGCAAACTCATGCATAAAGGAGCGTAACGAAAGAACAAAGATCAAATACAAAATCAACTGTTAATTTAAAATCAACGTGGGGCTCATAAAGCTACATTGAGGCTATGGATGTTCTTTCGCAACGCGCCCTAATGCATTCAGACAGTGCACGATGGCGCTGCTAATAATTTATTCCGCGATCCTTCATACTATTATGCGCTGAATTAAAAAAAGATGAAATAGTTTGTAAAATTCATCTTACGCCGGTCTTAGCTGCTGCACGACCTTGAACAGCGCTTGCTCATCACCGACATTGCCGGGAAATACAATGTAAGCCATACCTGCAAAGCGGCTTTCGCTTCCCAGCTGCCAGACGGGCACTCCCGGCAGAATCTGGCCGAGCACCATGGCTTTTTTGACAATCAAGGCCCGGGTGGCGATATCGCTGGCGGTAATACCGCCTTTGGCCAGAATATAGCGCGGCGTGGCTTCAATGTGCAGCACGATGTCAATCAGGCCTTCTGAGATCTTTTGCCCGATGTGAAGGTTGCTCTTTGCATCCTTGCCGGTGATCAGCCGGCGGCCGGTGAATATGAGCATATCGTTTCCCTGTTTGAGCGCCTGCTCGGCTTTTCGGGCCACCCGCCGGATTTCAGCATTGCGCAGCTCATCGCTAAGCAGCGCGTTGACGTTTACTTCGGCTTGCGACATATCGGTTGCAGGCAGCAGCGCCTTAATCTGCTGGGTGCTGCGCGGCACATAAGAGCCGACCACTATCAGGCCTCCACCGGTAGACGGCATTTGCAAATCCTTTTGTATTAGCAGTTGGCGCGGGGAAATGCCGGCCCGCACCTGCACAAAGGAAGCCGCTGTGCGATATAAAAAGCGTTTGCCGCGGGCTTCGGCTGCCAACAACCCCTGCACAAAGACCTCCAGATCGCGGTAGCTGGCGGCGTTGACCACGCAGCAGCGACTGGCATCTAACGTCATCAACAAGTCGGTTACGGCTTCCGGCCCGCCGCTGCGCAGCATGCTGATCGAAACACTGGCCACATCTTGAGCCGCCATTTGCCCGTTGGTTTTTTCGGCAACCCAGTCGCGCAAATTTGATGCCATATAGCCAAATGCGCGATCGCGGGCAAATTCGGTCTGGGCCGCCGGGACCAGAATCTCTCCCTCATCCACATAGTGCACGTCATCGATGCTGTAGCGGCCGCCTTCCAGAAAAAACGGAATGATCAACCACCCGTCAAAGGGCTGGCCCAGAGCATCCGATAGCGCGGCGACTTCACCGGGGAAATGGCCCCGCAAGGTCGAATCACTGCGGCTGACGACCACAAACTCTCGCCGGGTCTGAGCGGTGGCTGCCGCGAGGTTGTGACCGATTTCGGCACTGACCTCCTGCGCTTTCGGCAAGGTCATACTTCTGGAATTGGTCAGGATGTAAAATGCGGGCAGGTCGTTTTGCAGCTCAGCCGCCAGCGCCTCCGTCGACCAGTGGGTGAGCACCGGCAGGCCGTGGATGGTCTGGGTACCGGTGGGATCATCGTCTAAAACCACCACCTTGCGGCCATCGGCTTTGATTTGTTTTTGAATGGCCGGTCTCAAATCCTGGGGCCATTCCGGCAGCAGGCTGTTGAGCAGTTGATCTTTTGGCAGTCGTTGATAGTCCAAAGTGGGTAGCTAATTCATATCGTATATCGAAAATATGCTGATTTGAATAATGACCAAGGATTCTTCGATCTATCTTCAGCTTTTTATCGGACATGACCGGTCGAACCGCGAAAAATGACTTCTAAGACTATTTATTGTCTTCGTATATTGAAATACCCAACTCTTCGGCGTTGATAATGCTGGGCGCCGCCTTTGGCGCCTCGCCTTCTAAAAATACGGAAATGTCCGGTCGCTGCCAGGCCGGATAGCCTTGCAGTATAGCGGCCACGTTACTGGCGGCCAGCGTGGCCATGCCCTGGCGGGTCCAGCTGGTGGCAGAAGCAATGTGCGGCACGATCACGACATTATCGAGCTCCACCAGACCCGGTTTCATTTCGGGCTCATCTTCAAATACATCCAAACCGGCCTTGAATTCCGGATTTTTTTGGCAATGCGCCACCAGTGCGTCCTCATCGATGACCGGCCCGCGGCTGGTGTTGACGATGATGGCATCTGCTTTCATCAGCGCCAGGCGCTCGGCATTGATTAAGTGGTGGGTGCTGTCATCTAAAATCGTGTGGATACTGACACAGTCGGCTTCCTGCAACAATTCTTCAACAGTTTCTGCGCGTTTGCAGGATACCGGCGCCTGGCCCTGGGATTCTAAAAATTTGCTGTAATTTGCCACATGATTTTCGAGGTCTTCATTTTTGTGCGGGTCATAGTAGACCAGATTCATCTTGTGGCCTTCGACCATCATGTGGGCATAGGCGGCGCCGATGCGACCGGCGCCAATAACCCCCACTGTTTGGCGCCACAGCAGATTACCCATAAACAACGATGGCAGCCAGCCTTTGTATTTGCCCTCTCTTTGAAACCGTTCGGCTTCACCAACGCGGCGGGCGGCGGCAAAGGTCAATGCCACCGCCATTTGGGCGGTGGTTTCGGTCAACACCCCCGGGGTGTTGCCCACCGGGATACCGTGCCGGGTAGCAGCATCCACGTCCACATTGTTGAAGCCCACGGCATAGTTGCTGTAGGCCGTGGCGCCGGCGGCTTTAAGGGCGGCATACAGATCATCACCCCAGGGCTCAGTCAATTGGCCGATAGCGCCGTCACATGAATCCCCGATGGCCGCGATAATCTCTTCGCTGCTGAGCACATCGGGTGAGGTGCAGATCTCGATTTTGCAATCGGCAGCAGTCAGAATATTGAGCCAGCGCTCGCCGGGCAGCTCTTTGGTGACGATCACACGTTTTTTGCCTGAAGGGTTATGGGTCCGCCATTTTTTTGCGCCCATGATGCAAACCTCCTTGAAAGTTCAAATTGTCAACGCTATCTATCACAGAGAACTTAGCAATCAAAGTGGTTTAATGCAACTGCCACTTTTTAATTATTCACCGCAGAGACGCAGAGGCCGCAGAGATGTTTTTTCTTTTTGCTTTCCGTTGAGAGGACGGAAAGCAAAAAACAATCTGCCTTCGGCAAATATTATACAAATTATAAACATCATCCATAATACTGCTATTTTGGTAACATTTAAGAGGCTCAACTATTTATACAGCTGAGAATTAATTTTTTATAACCCGCAGGGTTGAGATAGTTTTGCCTTGTCGGCGTCTCAGCGACAAGGCAAAGAAACTTTTCTCTCTGCGATCTCTGCGTCTCTGCGGTAAAATATCTCTTATTTCAGGCCTTGAGCACAACGAGCGGTGAAAAAATCAAATAAACTTCGCATTAATTTTGATGAAAATTTTTGCGGCTGATGACTTCTTCGACTGCGGCTTCAATATGATTGGCGGAAAGCCCGTATTTTTCCAGCAAATCCAGATAAGGGCCGGACTCGGCAAAGGTATCGCGCACCCCGATGCGTTTCATGGGAATGGGATTATTTTCCACCAGAACCTCGGCCACCGCACTGCCCAACCCCCCGTAGAAGACGTTGTTCTCAGCGGTCACAATGGCGCCGGTCTCGCTGGCAGCCGTAAGCACTGCTTCCTCATCCAGGGGCTTGAGTGTGTGGCAATCGATCACACGAACGTCTATCCCCTTTCGGGACAAATGTTCGGCGGCAATCAACGACTGCACCACCAGGTCGCGGTTGGCGATGATGGTCGCATCGCTGCCATCGCGCACGGTAACGGCTTTGCCGATTTCAAAAGGATAGTTGAGATCAAAAATAGCCGGCACCGGATCGCGTGTAAAACTCAGGTAAACCGGTCCTTGATAATCAGCGGCCGCCCATGTGGCCAACTTGGTGGTTGCCGGATCGGCCGGTGCGATGATGGTTGAATTGGCGATGGCGCGAATGATGGACAAATCCTCCTGCCCCTGATGGGTGACGCCGTCGGGCCCCGGCGTGATGCCCCCGTGGCTGGCGGCGATTTTGACGTTGAGTTTGGGGTAGTGGATGCTGTTGCGCACCATGTCCAACGCCCGCATACTGGCAAATACGGCATAGGTCGTGGCGTAGGGAATCAAACCGGTGGTTGCCATGCCGGCCGCCGCCGCCATCATGTTTTGCTCGGCGATGCCGAAGTTAAATGAGCGATCCGGAAACTTATCGGCAAATTCGTTGGTTTTAATTGATTTGGACACATCCGCGTCGAGCACCACGACTTTGGGATTTTTATCACCCAGCTCCAGCATGGCTTCGGCATAGGAATAGCGTGTTGGCTGCTGCTCGGTTTTGGCGAACACTTCATCAGATGCCAGCAGCGACACGATTTCGGGACTAAGATAATGATATTGATTAATTGCCACGTTAATTACCTCCTAAGCTCTTCTAAGGCTTGATCGGCTTCTTCCTGGCAGGGTGCCTTGCCGTGCCATTCACATACATTTTCCATATATGACACCCCTTTGCCTTTGACCGTATTGGCTACGATGATGGTCGGAGCGCCCTGGTGGGATTTGGCTTCCTCCAGCGCCTGCACCACCTGCGCCATATCATGGCCGTCAATGTCGATCACGTTCCAGCCAAAGGCCTGCCATTTATCGGCCACCGGATCAATGGGCATGATATCATCCACGCTGTAGTCATTTTGCAGGTGGTTGTAATCTAAAATGGCGGTCAGATTATCCAGCTTGAAGCGCGGTGCCGCCATGGCGGCCTCCCAGATGGATCCTTCCTGGGATTCACCGTCACCAATGACCACAAAGACATGATAATCTTTTTTCTGCAGCTTTGCGCTCAGCGCCATGCCCAGCCCGGCTGACAGCCCATGACCCAGAGAGCCGGCGGTCATATCGATCCCGGGGGTTTTGTTCATGTCCGGATGGCCTTGCAGGATGCTGCCCATCTGGCGCAGGGTCTTCAGATGCGATTTGTCAAAATAGCCGCGCCCGGCCAGAGCCGCATACCAGACCGGACAGGCATGGCCTTTGGATAAAATAAAGCGATCGCGGTCGGGCCAGTCCGGATTTTCGGGATCGATGCGCATTACGCGGAAGTAAAGCGCTGTGACCACATCAGTGGCTGAAAGCGAGCCGCCCGGATGACCGGCCGACGCGGTGCAGATCATATCGATGATGTCACAGCGGACGGCCACCGCCATTTTTTCGAGTTCTTCTATGCTCATAGGTTCTGAAGACATTGTAATTTAAACTCCTTTGCTTTTATTTTAACGAGAAAATGTTGGCCTCAATGAATTGCCATGTTTGCAGATAATCGCTTCCGGCAATTAATCCCTCAAACTCATCCATGTCAATTTGCTCGAATAGCTTCCAGATTCGGTTGGACAACCGGCTGTTGGCTTCAAAGGTGCCTTTGATTTCCCAGCGGGTTGGCGAGGTGTCTGAGGTCAGGTAATCGTTGTAGTTGTATTTTTTGAGGTAATACAGAAACTCGACATACTCTAAAAAATGCTTGGTCCCACAAAAATAGTCCCAATCCCAGCGACCATCGTTGTCATTGACGTGAATGTAGTAGCGGTAGGGGCTATTGGCCAGCAACGATACGGCTTCGGCCGGATTTTCGTTGCCGTACATGGAATGCCCGAAATCCAACGTGACCCCCATGTCTTTGCACTGAATATCGTTGAGCAGGCACAGGGTTTTGGCCGCATTGTCCACAAAACAGCGACCGCGGGTTTCACTGGGTTTATATTCGATGCACAGTGGTACGGTGGTTTTATAGCTACCGGCTTCGCCAAAGGTTTCAATCAAATATTTCCAGGTGGTGGCGTAGTCATACTGAAACGAAAACTCATAGCCATCCCCCAGCGGGCAGCAGGTGACCTTATCGGCCCCGACGGCTTCTGCAAAATCCTTGGCTTCTTTGATAAAGCGCACGGCCTTATCGCGCACGGCCTTGTCATGGGAGGTCAAGCCACCGTTGCGAAACTCGGGCTCGGCTTTGACATTCACATTCACGGCGGCGATATTCAGATTGTATTTGTCTAAAATCTCTTTGGTGGTCTTGGGGTCGCTGACCTCGTAGGGATAAACGATCTCCACACCGTCATAGCCCTCGATCTGGGTCATTAGCTTAAATTTTTGATCCAGATCTAACGGCTTGTTGTATTCATGAAAGCGGTCTTTTGTCTGGGACAAAAACCCAGTGATAATACCCATCTTTAACATTTCATCCTCCTTGATTGCATTAGCCTTCATCGGGTACATCGACCTCGAAGTCAGCCTCGCAAGATTTGCGGCGGAAAATTTTGTCCATCAACTTATTTTTAAAATTACGGTAGGCCGGAAACTGGCTGACCACGGTCCAGACAATCACCAGAAAAAGAATCAGCGAAACCGGTCGGGTAAAAACCGGCAGAAAGCTGCCCTGAGATACCATCAGCGCCCGTCTGAGATTCTCGTCGGCCATAGGCCCCAGGATGACGCCGATGACCAGCGGGGCAATCGGATAGCCCATTTCGATTAGAAAATAGCTGATAATGCCCACCGGCAGCATCAAGTACAGATTCCAGATATTGATACCCAGCGCATAGGAGCCGATGATACACAAAATGCCGATGATGGGCATAAACAGCTGAACCGGGATGCGCAGTACCTTAACCACTTGTTTGGCCAGCAGCATGCCCACCACCCACATGCTCAATGACGCCAGCAGCAGGATGGCCGCCACCTCCATAATAAAAGTGGGGTGCTCAAAAGTAATCATCGGACCGGGTGTGACGCCGTGCAGCATTAAAGCGCCAAGCAGCATGGCCGCCGGCGGGCTGCCTGGAATGCCAAGATTAAGCAGCGGGATCATAGCGCCGCCCACACAGGCATTGTTGGCCACCTCGGTGGACAGAACAGCGGTAATTTCACCTTTGCCAAAGCGCTCCGGGTGCTTGGAGGTGTTTTTGGCCGTGCCGTAGGATACCCAGGCGGCAATGTCTTCGCCGATGCCGGGCACCGATCCAATTCCCACACCGATAAGGGCGGAGCGAATAATTCGGGGAATATTGCGCACAATAGTTCCAAACTCAGGCAGGATGCGCTGAAACTTCTGGGTCTCACCGATCTGGAAGCGGTCCTTTAGAACCTGAATGATTTGCGGTATGCCAAAAGCACCAATCAGCACCGGCACCACTTCAATGCCACTGTCCAGTTCTGGTATGCCAAAAGTAAACCGCGGATAAAACTGCAGCAGGTCGCGGCCGACACAGGCCATAAAAAGTCCCAAAAAGCCCGCGATCCATCCTTTAATAACCAGATCCGGGCTGGTCAGAGTGCCGCTGATCAGAATGCCGAAAAATGCCAGCAGGAAAAACTCAAATGACGTGAACTGAAGCGCAAAAAACGAAATGAGTGGCGATATACTGACCAGAAACAGCATGCTGATAATCGTACCGATGGCCGATGCGGTGGTGGTCAGGCCAATGGCGCGACCGCCCTCACCTTTGCAGGCCAGCGGGTAGCCGTCCAGAGCGGTGGCGGCCGAAGCTGCTGTGCCGGGGATATTGATCAAAATGGAGGCATACGATCCGCCGTAGGTCCCACCGACATAGATCGCCAGTAGGCAGAGCATGGCGGTGGGGGTGTCCATGCCGTAGGTCAAGGCCGTTAACAGCGCAACTCCTAAAGTGGACGTTAGTCCCGGCATGGCGCCAAACATAATGCCCATCATCACAGAACTGAGCAGAATCAATATATTTAACGGGTCTGATGCCAGATGAAATACCATCTGGAAATAGGTCCCGATTCTTTCGAAAATCACCATGAAAAAACGCTTCCCTTATATTAAAATTCAAAGTACCAAATCGCATCCAACAGGGCGACCACCATACCCTCGGCGGGCATGGGCACCAGCAGAAAATATTTGAAAATCGCACCAACGAGCAGGGGCGCCACAATGGCAACAATCAGACCAATTCGATATTTCCTGCGCAATACCGGACTGCTTCGAGTCAGCCGCCAGGCATAAAAACAGTATCCAAGGATAAACAACAGAGCCAGAATGTCTTTTGCGAAGGGCACTGCCTGGCTGAGCAACCCGTCTATTCGCGCTGCAAAGTAAATGATAAAAAAGACCGTTCCGGCCAGGTAGAAAAAGAAGAGTTTTTTGAGAAGCTCAGGCTCATCAAAGTAGAACATTGTAATAAAAACGCTTAAAAACAGAAACGCACTCAGAAAAAAATCGATTCGCGGGATATACAGGTAAACCAGTGCCAAAAAAAGCGCGGCAATCGCATAAAACCGCAAATTGGACATGGTGTTTAAAAACTGAAGCAATTCTTTGCTGAACAGCCATTGCAGGGTGTTGCCGAAGGCTTTCAGACCAATGGTTTTCAGCGCCGTTCGAACGAGCAGCAGACCCAGCAACATGATCATTCCGCCGACAAACAGCGGAAACAGGGCCGGCGAAACGAACCAGACATTCTGCACACCGCCCCAGCTGTCTTTCATGGGCATTTTAGACGCCTGCCAGACCACCCAGGCGCCGAACAAAACAATGATGATGCCCGAGTAGGCATCTGCCTTACGAAGTTTTTCTTTTTCCAGCATGATGAACGACCTTCTATATTATACCGAATGAGCGCTAGGCGCTCGGCTGTTCCAAATTAAGAATTGTCAGAGGCAGGTATTTTCCAATACCTGCCTCTGACACATTCAATGTTTATGGTTTGGGTATGTTGAGGCTTGCCGGGTCTACTTTAGCCGCTTTCAGCTCCCACAGGGTCCAGGCAAAATTGGATTGCAGGGCGTCAAATACTTTTCTTGACTCTGCGCCGGTTTTGCCCGACAGCAGGTAGTAATTTTCCTTGGCCCAGTTTTTGACCTTATCTGTGGCCATGGCTTGTTTGAACGCTTTCACCAGAACAGCTTTACGGTCTTCGGGAACATCGGCCGGAACCGCAAATCCGATGGCCTGGGAGATGGGCAGGTACTTGGACAGGTTCGGATATGAATCAAACGATGAAGGGATCGTGCCCAGTCCTTCGACTTCAAACGGCTGCGGAATCAGCATGGCCAGAGCTCTTAATTTGCCGCCGCGCAGCAGTTGCTGTTGCTCGGCCAAAGAGGTGACCACCACCGATACTTCACCGGCCATGGCCGCATTCTGGCTGGGTGCCGAACCTTTGTAAGGAATGAAGTTAAAGTCAGCGCCGGAGCCGTTTTCCACTGCCAGCAGATTCAGATGATGGATGGAGCCGGCACCGCTGGCCGCTGCTTTAATGCTGCCGGGTTTGGCTTTGGCGGCTTCGATCAGGTCTTTAAGCGTCTTATAGGGCGTGTCCGGGGTGACCGAAATGATATCCGGTGAACCGCCAACGATAAAAACGTCCCAAACGTTAAAATTTTTGTCCCAGCCACCCTGCACACCGGCGGTGACGTTGGATTCAGACAGACCGGTTAAGGTGTATCCGTCGTGGGGTCTGGAAAAACCGTACATCATACCCACCGAACCGGCCACTCCACCCGTTTTGTTGATCACATTGATGTTGACCCCTAAAAATTTCTGCATCTCAGCGGAGATGATGCGGTTGCAGGTATCGGTTCCGCCGCCTGCGCCCCAGACGACCACATTGGTGATGTTGCGTTTTGGAAAATTATCAGCGGCGTGAACGCCGGTTGCCATGGCCAGCAGTATTACTAGACCAATAAACAATACCTTTTTCATTGCCTAACCCTCCTTTTTTGATGTGTTGGTTTTCCTGGACCGTTTAGGCCCATCTAATGTTTGGCAGCCTGCTGCACGATATCGGGTGATCGATACGCTCCGCTGCCGATTTCACCAGGAATTAAATTTCAGGCAAAACCAAACGCCTTTAGGATACGCTTTTTTTATACCTCCTTTCTGCATGATGCCGGCTACTCACGACCAACCGGCCTTAACGGGTTTCAGTGTACATCAATTTTAGCTAAGACCACTTTCTGTTCGCTCCGGCGGTCACCTTGGTTTAGGTGCGCCAGCCGGCTGTATTAAAATGATTCGATACAAATCCACCGGGTTCTACCAGCTGATCGCAAAGTGCCAAATCGGCATCATCGAGATCAAGATCAGCTGCCAGAAGTAATTCATTTAAATGATTCAGGGTGCGCGGGCCGATAATCGAGGCGGTTATCCCCGGTTGATGCAGCACCCAGGCCACCGCCAGCTGGGGCAGGCTGCAGCCTTTGTCTGCAGCGTGTCGGGCCAGCTGCCGAGCGACTTCAATGCCCGCCTGGGTGATGCGTTCGGCATAAATCGACTTAAAAGCCCCCCGGCTGCCCGCTGGTATATCAGCCGCATCCTGGTAGCGGCCGGCTAAAACACCCTGGGCCAGCGGCGACCAGGAGATGATGCCCATATCATAGGCTTTGCACATGGGCACGATCTCCTGTTCAACCCGGCGATCGAGCAGGTTATAGGGGGGTTGCTCGCAAATGAATTTGGGATAATGGTGCTTGTCGGCGATCCACCAGGCCTCCACTGTCCGCCAGGGCGGATGGGTTGAGCAGCCGATGTAGCGCACCTTGCCTTGCTGCATCAGCAAATCCAGGGCTGCCAGCGATTCTTCCTGGGGCACGTTAAAATCAGTGCGGTGCAGAAAATAAATATCGATCCAGTCGGTTTTGAGTCGTCTTAAACTGTTTTCGCAGCCGCTGATAATATGATGCTTTGAATTTCCGGCATCATTGGGCCCGCTGCCGGTGGGTAAAAATACTTTCGACGTCAGGAACACCTCGTTTCTTTTGCCATTGTCAGCCAGGGCTTTGCCGAGGATGCGTTCACTTTCTCCGTCTGCATAAACATCTGCGCAGTCCAGGATATTAACCCCGGCATCCAAGGCCGCATGGATAATGCTAAATGCTTCGGTCTTATCGGTTGGATTGCCGAAATTCATTGTGCCCAGCGCCAGTTTGGAAATGTTTAGGCCGGATCGTCCCAGCCGACGGTATTCCATATCACTTTCCTTCAAAGCCCGGGTGTCAGATCAAAATGACGGCCGGATAATGTTATCACTGTCAGATTCCTGTTGTTCATCGTTAATATCCTGTCTGAGGTGTGCAATGGTCTTTCTTAAATGCCGCCGCATTAAAATTTCGGCCGCCTCCGGATTCCTTTCGCTGATGGCCTTTATCACGGCCAGATGCTCTTCGATGGTTTCATTGGGCGGCCTGACCAACCCTTCAGTCGACAGGTATTGATAACTGGCGGTGATAAAGTTGTAGGTTTGCAGGATGCTCTTTAAAAATTCCTTGGCGCCGATTTCGGTAATATAATTATGAAACCGACGGTCTTCTTTGGCATAAGCTCTAAAATCGGTAATGTCGCTATATTCGGCAAAGGATTTGAAAAAACCCCTTAGGATGTCGATTTGTTCATCGGTGATGTTGGCCGCTGCCCGTTTGGCTGCCAGACCCTCCAATACTTCGCGCAGCTCAAATATGCTGACCATCTCCTCTTTGGAAAACAGGCGCACGAAATACCCGCGGCGGGGCTTGGACTCCACCAATTTTTCATGTTCCAAAAATTTAAGGGCACTGACCAGGGGAGTGCGGCTGATACCCAGCTCCTGGGCCAGTTTTTCCTGGGGGATTTTTTCGCCGGGCAGAATCTGGCGTTCGGTGATCATGTGCTTGACGATTTCATAGGCCTTTTGATCTAAATTTTCATGCTCTGCGCCTAGATTTTTCATCGCCTTATCCTTTCACACGTCTGGTCGGATTGCATGTTCAGCGGCTGGGAAGGTTGAAATTGGTTCATGGATTCAGAGGTGTAGAGTGCCGCATGCAGGATAATTTTGTATTTTGCATTTTGTATGCAAAATTTAATACCGTTTTGGGGCCTTATTGTCAAGAAATATTTTATATAACGTATAGCTAATAATTTTAGTAAGATAAAAGATTTTTTGCAGATAATCTGTCATTGTAAGCGTCAATATGCTCGATGGCTTTGATGAAGATACGGATTACACCCAATAGAAGATGGCAGGTCGGCTGGTAACATCCCGGATTATAGATATAAAACTTATATCCAGGTAATGAGGATCAATAAAACCGGCAAAACGACAATGAGCAGCGCCGTAGTAAAAAACCAGCATGAATTGGCCAGATCCAGATCCAGATCATAAATCGAGGGTGGGATCAGGGCATTGAATGCCACCGGCATAGAGGCCAGAATCATAACGACCTTTAGCGGCAGGCCGTTGTCGATTTGGCTGAAACCAAATAGGTAGGCCAGTGAGGTTGCCAAAATGGGCACCAGGATAAATTTGATAACTGAAATCGACATGCACTCTTTGAGATAATCACGCACTTTTCTGAATTTCAGGGCAAGCCCGATGGAAGTCAACAGCAAGATGGTACCCAGCGGAACAAAAACCGAAATAACGTTTTTATAAAAATCTGGCCGTTGAACACCGCTAAAATTGAGTAAACCACCGATGACAATACTGGAAACCGCCACCAGAATGAACGGATCCCGGGTAAAGCTTTTAATCCGATCACTGATGTGCTCTTTGCTCGAACTGCTGCTGTAGTATTTGGCAATTGGAAATCCAATCGAATAATAGGACAGCTCTTCAAACAGTTTATAGATCGGCACCAGGGCAAATCCCTTCTCGCCCAAAAACACAAAACACACCATGGCACCGATGGAACCTATATTGGTAAACGCTCCGCATCCATAAAGTGCGCCGGTTTTTTGCGGTTCCAGCTTCAACATATGGGCGACGCTCAGCGCCATCACGCCGCCGGCCAGAAGCGCAAAAAGCCCGATAAAGGGCAGCGCCACCAGGGCAACACTTTTTAAGCTCACCACCCAGATCGCGCCGACAATAGCAATCGGATTGAGAAAAAGAAGCGCAATGCGCTGCAGCAGCTTTCTGAGGTCATCGATATGAAGGGGCAACTTGATCCACTGTTGTTTGACCAGGATCTGAATGATGTATCCCAGTGACAAACCGAATAAAATGATACTGAAGGAATAGATAAATTTAGACATGCCCAATGGCTTTCTTTTGCAGAATCCGGCGTGCGCTTTAACGTGATGCCTTATACCTAGCAAATTGACTGTGTGGCAACCCCAATTGGATATCTTCGATGCCAATTACCGATTATGTATTGACAGGTAGTCGCGTTCCAATCTACACCATTTCAAAACTTCCAACCCAACACTTCTTACCAGGAATAGATGCAATGAAACATCAAAAAGCCCGCAAAATTATTGTGGCCGTTGCCCCGACCGGCAAAAAAATTAAACCGCCGTCAACCAATCCCTTGACCCCGCAAGATGTGGCGCAGCAGGTAATCGCCTGTGAAAAGGCCGGTGCCAGCATGGTGCATATGCATGTGCGCGATCAGCAAGGGGAGCAGACCGAAGATATCACGGATTTCTCAGCAACTTTAGATCTCATTCGCAAAGATTCGGACATTGTCATTCAGGGCTCCACCGGCGGTCTGACTGATTTGACCCTCGAGCAACGCTGCGTGGCTTTAGATGATGCCCGGGTCGAGGTGGCATCATTAAATATGGGCTCCATCAATTTCGGTGAAGATGTCTATGTCAACCGAATGCCGGATATTCGCTACTGGGCCCGGCGCATTGAAGAGTCCCACGTCGTCCCGGAGCTTGAGATTTTTGCTGCCGGTATGCTGCCCGCCTACATCAAGCTGCTGGAAGAAGGGGTGCTCAAAGCGCCCTATTCGATTGGGTTTGTCCTGGGGGTGCGCTGGGCGCTGCCGGCCAATGCTGAAACACTGTTATTTATGAAAACCCTGCTGCCCGAAAAAGATGTGCCCTGGGGAGTGATCCATGCTGGGATGAAGGATTTTTCCCTGCTGGCTACCGCCATCGGCATGGGGGCTGCGGTGGTGCGCGTGGGTTTTGAAGACAGTCCCTATTTTGCGTCGGGCAAAGCTGCTGAAACAAACGCCGAGCTGGTCGAAAGAATCGTGTCGCTGATTCATCAGATGGGATTTGAAGTGGCGACCTGTGATGAAGCCAGAGAAATTCTTGAAATCGGTAAATAATAAACCATAAAAAAATGATTTGAAGCCGTCTCAAAAATAGTAGATCACGCTCAAGGGCAAGGCGAAAACCGATTCAAAAGTGGAGCATACACGATAGTATTCGAGCATTTTGAATCGGTTTTGAACACAGCCCTTGAGCGTTAGGTGCATTTTTGAGATGGCTTCTAGAAAAAAGAGGTAAATTTTAAATGACATATGAGGAGATTATTCAGTTTCACGGACATGTATGCCCTGGGCTAGCTACGGGGTATAGAATGGCCACCGCTGCAATGAACAAACTTGACTCGATTCGTGCTGAAGACGAAGAAATTGTGGCTATCGTAGAGAATGACGCATGCGGTGTTGATGCTTTGCAGTGTGTTACTGGCTGCACATTTGGTAAGGGAAATTTGATATTTCGCGATTATGGTAAACACGTCTTTACGATATACTGCCGATCGTCAAGATCAGGCGTTCGTGTATATTTCCACGGCAAGGAAATTCCAGAGGAGTTGCACGAGGACAAAAGCGCCCTTGCCAAATGGATCATGTCAGCCCCCAGAGATAGTCTTCTCTCTATAGAGCCAATATCTATCCCGGAACCTGAACCGGCCAAGATTCGAGATTCAATTCCATGTTCGATCTGCGGTGAAAATGTTATGGAATCACGCACAAATCAACTGGGTGGGAAGCCAACCTGTATTCCATGCTGTGAAAAACACCGGCGATAAGTGATTCAATGGAATATCAGAAATATTTGGATTATCTTAATATACATGTAAACTTGACGAAGCTGTGCTGCGGCACGGTAATTTAGGTTTTTAGAGAATTAAAATTATTGGGATTTCATTTACGTATATGAAATTTGTGTCATTTTGTGATACTGGCAAAAGATCACAAGATCAGTATTGTCCACTTTTCTATAAAGATATTACAACAGATGGAAAATTTGCTATCTAACACAATGCTATGAACAGGGGAATAATAAATTGAAATTCGACAATATTACATCGATTGGCCTGTGGGTTGGTTTGGCTTTGATAGCACTCACCTGGTTTAAGATTATACCTTTAATATACGGTTGGATCGGCTTTGCTATTGCAGTTCCTTCCTTTATTGTGGAGGCAATAAATAAAAAAAACATGCCTCCTTCTAAGGGTGATGACGATTGAAGGTAAACCTCTGAACCCCATAAACATAAAAACATAAGATTCATAACAAATCGCTTAATCCTGTTTACCTTTTTCATCCAAAAGCAATTGAGCAACGACTATTTGCATCTCCTGAAGTGTAATAAATTATTACTGCGCCACTATACGATAAAATGAATCAAAAGAAGAATAAGAAGAATTTTAAGATTGCGCTGATTCCGGGGGATGGGATTGGCAAAGAAGTCGTACCCGAGGGAGTGCGGGTGCTCGAGGCCCTTGCCACCCGGTATGGTTTTGACATCAAATTCGACAGCTTTCCGTTTGGCTGTGAGCATTTTCTGGAGCACGGGGTGATGATGCCCGCAGACGGCCTTGTGCAGTTGAGCGCTTTTGACGCCATTTTGCTGGGGGCGGTGGGCGACCCCGATGTGCCGGATCACGTCTCCCTGTGGGGCCTGTTGATTCCCATTCGCCGTCATTTTGAGCAGTATGTTAATTTGCGCCCGGTGCGCCTGCTGCCCGGCATTCGATCGCCGCTGGCCGGACGAAAACCCCAGGACATCGATTTTTATATCGTTCGCGAAAACAATGAAGGCGAGTACTCTCAAATCGGTGGGCGGCTGTATGAGGGCACCGAGCGCGAGATCGTTGTCCAGCAGTCGATCTTTACGCGTCAGGGCGTCGATAAGATTTTGCGCTATGCTTTCAA
Organism: Desulfobacterales bacterium; assembly: GCA_030066985.1. Taxonomy (NCBI): domain Bacteria; kingdom Pseudomonadati; phylum Thermodesulfobacteriota; class Desulfobacteria; order Desulfobacterales; species Desulfobacterales bacterium. Next base: position 18,777 of record JASJAN010000002.1, on the reverse strand, counting down.
ACTGGCGCAAAGCCGGCCGAAAAAACATCTGACTTCAGCCACCAAATCAAACGGCATTATCCACACCATGCCGTTTTGGGACCAGCGCTTTAAAACCATCGCCAAAGAATTTAAAGATGTCAGCGCCGATCAGTACCATATTGATATTTTAACGGCCCATTTCGTTCAGAATCCAGACTGGTTTGATGTGGTGGTGGCCAGCAATCTGTTTGGTGATATCCTGTCAGATCTGGGGCCGGCAGTGGCCGGCGGTATCGGCATTGCGCCCTCGGCCAACCTCAATCCGGAGCGCAACCATCCGTCCATGTTTGAGCCGGTGCACGGTTCGGCGCCGGACATCGCCGGCAAGGGAATTGCCAACCCCATCGCCCTGCTTTGGTCGGTGGTGATGATGCTGGACTTTTTTAATCAGAGCGCTGCTGCCGCTGATTTGATGAAAGCCATTGAAGCGGTTACCGCAGAAGGGCAGGTTCTGACACCGGATCTTGGCGGTAATGCCAGCACCTCGGATTTAACCGTTGCCGTGCTGGCGAAGATGGCTTTAGCCTGATGTTTAAAATTTCATTTTGGTTAGCGGTTGGGATCCACAAAGAAAAGAAACTCGCCTTCACCCTCCAGGCGTCCGAACAGCGGTGTTTGCGTTTGCCGGGATGCATTTGACACCGTGGGTCGCAGGTAGGCCCCCAGTTCGGTGCCCGTAACCACGTTGTCCTTGTTGAGATCGGCTGCCCCCGCAATGGCCTCTATGAAATACGTGGTGAACAACCCGTGGCCTTCTTTTTCCTGGACCTGCTCGCCCTGGCCGCCGGCGGTGATGATCTGAACCACGCGCATGGCCGATACCTTGCGCAGATAATCGCTGATCCCCGGCCAAACCCCGGCCGAACGGTTCAGCCCCAGACCGGAATAACAGCAATCCATGACATAAAAGATGTGCTTGGCTGCAATCCGGCTGGAAAGGCTGCGAATCTGCTCCATCGAAATGGCGCTTGAGGCATAACTGTCGGTTTCGGCATCCACCGGAATGATGTAGCCTTTTTTGCCGCCGCTGGGCATATCTTGCGTTTGCCCGTGGCCCGCAAAATAAAACAGAACGCGATCATTGCGGCCCACTTTTTGCGGCAGCTCGTGGAAAAGCTCGCTGAGGATCCGCCGCTGCGTGGCGGCTTGATCCATGATGATGGTAATGTCATCAAAGCCTGTTTTTTGAAGTCTATTTTTGACCGCATGGGCATCAGCCACCGCAAATTCCAGCCCCGGCCATTTTTCATATTGGTTAATACCGATAACCACCGCAAACGAGCGGCCGTAAAGCGCTTTTTGCTGGGTTGCGGATTCAACCCGGGTCAGCGGCGGCAGAGCGTATTTTTCACCCTCGATATCAATAGAGATATGCGACCGATTGCCGAGCGTATCGGCGGCTTCCACCCGAATGGTATTGGTCCCCAGTTGAATGGGGATGTCTTTGAGGAAGTTGCCGTGTTCATCCAGGGACGCCTCCAGTTGATTGACCTTGACCCAGGCCACCCCGCTTTTGTCGCTGGCCATCCCCCGCACCGTCAGGTTTTCATAAGTTTTAACAAGTTTCATCCCCCGCCGGGTGGAAGGCTCGTACAAAATAATCTCAGGCCCTTCGTTATCACTGACTTTTTCAATCTCCTGGTTTAATTTTAGCGCTTTGGGGTAATCTTTGCGGATGCTCAGAGATTTTTTGATGTTGTGATCAGCTGCCGCCATATCGCCTTTTTGAAATTGCAAACTGGCCAACAAATAGTACAGTTTGTAATTGGTGGTGCCCAGCTCGGCGGCTTTTTCAAAATAGTCGATAGCCGCTCCCGTCTGGTTTTCTTTGCGGTAATAATTGCCGACAAGTTCATAGGGCCGGATGAAGCCCGGACACAATTTGATGGTTTCCTCAAAATACTGGCGGGCCCGGTTGGCGTCTTTGGCCATACGGCCCTTCCAGAATAAATGCAAGGCCTCACCGCATCCGGCCGGCAAATTTGCACTGTCAGTTGCTTGGGCCTGACCGGCCGATAACGGAAACAAAAAACAAAAGACCGCGATGAGCTTCACATAATACATTGCTTGGACCTAAGTGATCGCCTGTTTTGATCGAATATCAAATGCCTCATGCATAAGTTGAACATAACGGACACAATTGAATCTAAATTCAAATGTCGTCTTCAATTATTTGCTGGGCGGAATTTATTTGAAATCTATCGATCGCAGCGCTTACCGAATAATCCGCCCGAATGGATGTTCTGTTAACAAAGAAATTCCGAACTTGAAAACCAACCAGCATATCACCATCCGTTACGCTGAAGGTGCTCATTTTTGTCCACTCGATGGAGCCCTTTTCTTTATAAAGTGTAATGATCTTTATACCAGTTCTCATTATACGAAATGAACCGTTGAAATACTTAATTTTCTTCGAATAACCTTTTTTCCTGCGTTCATTCACGGCGTAATTGCAGAACAGATAGGCCTGGTTCGTTCCCCCCTTCATGGACAGGCCAATGCTCATAAAGCTTAATTTGCCCGTTTTTGCGCCTGTGCTGACAACGCCCAAAGCGAACATTTGATCCATGCCGTAGATGCCTTTTTTAAAAATCATACGGCAATCCAGCTGGATGTCGAAATCTCCTCTGAACGCGAACCGGGAGCCAAAGCCTCCTTTACTGAATCCGCCGGTGCGGGTTTCAATCGTCAGCTTACCGTCTTTAAAACCCATATGTGCCGGCTTAAAATTTTTCATTTGCTGTTTGCGGTACAAATATCCGGCCCGGTCCCACAGATCTTCTCGCATGTTGTCAAACGAGTCGTTAAAATAGGCAAACTCGCTTTGCGGCAGGCTGGTTTCGATTTGCGAGGGCGCATTATCGGTGGCGCATGACAGCAGGGCGGTGAGAATGGTGAGTGACAGAGACCCGATGATGAAACCGGTCTTTTTATGTCTCATTATGCAGGCCTCCGTCTGGTAGGCGCATCAGCGCGATAATCATGCATGTTAGCCCTGCTTGTGAAACAGCGGGTTAAAATGCAAATTCAGATTTTTTCTTCAATTATTTTGTGCGCAGCATTTACGGTAAAGCGATCAATCATTGCCTTTGTCGAGTGTTTTGCCCGTATAGTGGTGCTCTCCGGGAAAAAATTTCGTAACTGAAAGCCAAACAGCATATCATTAGCGCTTACGCGGGCTGTGAGTTTTTGGGTCCAGTCGGTTGCGCCTGCCTCTTTATATAAGGTGCTAATGTACTCCCCGCTTCTGACAATACGAAACGATCCTTTGAAATTACTGATTTTATCGGAGAAGCCTTGTTTCCTATTCCCGAAGCTGCCTTTTCTTTTCCCATCGATGAAACCTAAGCTGAAGAGGTAGCCCTGCTCGTCTCCCCATCTGATGGACAGGCCGATCGTTACAGCATTGATTTTAGATATTTGCTCACGATTGTCGAATACACTTATAAGGAATACCTGATCCATATATTCAACAGCGGTATCTCTGGTAAAATCCATCAAGAAATCGAGCTGAATGTCGAAATCCCCCCTGAGCCTGTACTTGCTAACAAGCCCCCCTTTGCTGAAACCTTCGGTTCGGGTTTGAAGCAACAATTTGCCATCTTTAAAATACATGTCCGCCGGTTTGAAATTTTGCATTTGTTCTTCGCGATACAAATGGTCGGCTCTATCCCACAGATCTTCGCGCATTTCATCAAAAGAATCATTGTAATGAGAAAGTTCAGTTTGCGGAAGGCTGTTTTCAATTTGCAAGGTTGCGTTGTCAGAGGCGCATGACAGCAGGGCGCTGAAAAGGGCAAGGGATAGGATAGCAGTGATAAAACCGGCTGTTTTGTCTGGCATGAATTGCCCTCCTGACCGGCTAGAAAAAAGCGTTATTTAGAAGAAGGTATGGGTGTATTGCTGGTAGGAGCTAAATTACTAAAAATTAGCTGGGATTGTCAAATCCTACCGCCCGGGCCGGAATATTATTCGGAAGGTGATTGGGGCGGATTATTTTTTAAATCCTCGAGACGCTGGTCGAGCTCGTTGTAAGTGTCCTCGTCGAATTGGTCAATCTCCTGAGCGTGCGCCTTCCAGGTCTGCAGGCACATTTTGGCATCATGCGGGCTGTTCTGCTGGATGTAAAATTCAAAACATTCTAAGGAGACGTCTACCGATTTTTGATACAACTGCAGCCTAAATTCTTCGTATTTCTGGGGATCGAATTTGCCGGCATCGATGGCGGCCGCCCGCCAGACATTGAGCCGGACGCGACCGGCGTAAAACCCTTCCTTTTCCAGGGCCCGTTTCAATCGCCAGAGTGCATTGGCGGCTTCCAGGTTAAGCATGCGCTGCCGCTGTTTTTCCTCTTTGGTCTTCTGTTCGGCCCAGACCAGCGGCATGGCAGCCGGTGCCAGCATCATGGCGCCATAAAGGCAGAGCGCGATAATCCAGCATGCTTTATGTTTGCTCCGTCGCTTCATATGCAAAGTTAGTGTTGTATAACTGTGTGGAATGTTCCAGGGATCTGTTCAACCATAAACTTTAATTTTATATTAAAAATTGGAATAGGTCAAAGCAGATGATGGAGAGGGTGCAGGGGTGCGATAGTCAAAAGAGGTTGATCCTAATGGGTCTTAAAGATATAACAACATTTCATTGATTCTTAAATGAGGAAAATTTCCAAACACACAAATTATTAAATCCCAAATCCCAAAACTCAAATATCAAATAAATCCAAATGACCAAAATTCAAAATATCAAACATGTTTGGGTCATTGAGAAATTGAGAATTGAGATTTATTTGTTATTTGATGCTTGAAATTTGTGATTTTAACGAATTCATTTTTAAAGAAGATTGATTACATTAAATGTAGTTTGCCCTACTGCTTGTAGGAAGCAGCCCTAATAGCCGGTAAAGACGATGAAGCAACATCCTTCCAAGGTGGTCATTGAAGAGCAGGGGCTGCGCGATGGTCTGCAGAGCGAAAAAGCCCTCGTGCCCACCGAAAAGAAATTAGCGCTGATCGACGCTCTGGTCGATGGCGGTGTGCGGCGTATTCAGATCGTTTCGTTTGTGAATCCCAAACTGATGCCGCAAATGGCCGATGCCGAAGCGCTGTGTGCCGGCCTGAAACAGCGGCCCGGCGTGACCTATAGCGCCCTGGTGCTGAATGCCAGAGGCATCGAGCGCGCAGCGGCTGCGGGTCTAAAGCACGTTGCGGCTTCGATCTCCGCCAGTGATACCCACAGTCGCAAAAATGCCAATGCCTCTCTGACCGATGCCCGACGGCAGTTTGCCGACATGATCAAGATCGGTAAAACACATGGGCTGACCGTCAGTGGCGGTCTGCAATGTGTCTTTGGCTGTCGATTCGAGGGGGCCATCGATCCTGAAGTTGTTTTTGATATCGTCAAAGAGCAGCTCGACCAGGGTATTGATGAAATCGTGCTGGCAGACACCACCGGTATGGCCAATCCACAATCGATTCAACAGATCTGCGCCCGGGTCATTAAGCTGGCCAATGGGACTCCGGTGATTTTGCATCTGCATGATACAGAAGGCAAAGGCCTTGCTAATGTTCTGGCGGCGCTGTCGCTTGGAGTGGATCATTTCGATACGACCTTCGGTGGCATCGGCGGCTGCCCCTTTATCAAAGGTGCCTCCGGCAACATCGCCACCGAAGATCTGGTGTGGATGCTATCTCAGATGGGGATTGATACTGGTATCGATGCCGGCAAGGTTGCTGCCATCAGCCGGGAATTGGAATCCTTTTTCAAGAAACAATTTGCCGGCAAGATGCACCGCCTACTGGCCAGGGATGATATTCAGTTGCTGTGATCTTAAACGGTTGCAGCTCTTGAAAATGTCGTTTGTGACCGTTATCTTAAATTTAGCACCGACACTGGTGATGCTTCAATTTTTGCTGTCTTTCGGAAAAACCGATGAGCGATTCAAACAATCATAAGATTTTCTTCTGGGATCAAGGGGCCCATAAAACCACCGGCAATCACCTTGTCGGCGAAGAACCGCTCTCGATCCGTCTGGAGGGAAAGCCCTATTCGGTGATCATGCGCACACCGGGAGATGAAAAAGCCCATGCGGCCGGATTTTGCCTGGGGGAAGGCATCATCGACACACTGGATGACGTCACCTCGATTGCCTTCTGCGACGGCGAAGATACCAATGTGATTGCTGTCACCTTAACCTCTGCCAGAAGAAAAAATATACCGGATACGCTTGATCGGCGCGGCTACATCAGCCAGACCAGTTGCGGCATTTGCGGCAAAGAGCTGGTCGAAGAGCTTTACCAGTTGATTGAACCCGTCAAAAACGAATCGCCTCTGGATGTTGAGCGGGCCTGTGCCTGTCTTGAAAATATTACCGATCAGCAAACCCTGCGCCGGCGGACCAAAGCGTCTCATGCGGCAGTGCTTTACGATTCAAATTACGAGTTGCTGTCTGTGGCTGAAGATGTGGGGCGGCACAATGCCCTGGATAAAGCCATTGGCAAGGCGTTGCTCGAAGGAAAGCTTGACAGCGCGGCGCTGGTTATTTTGTCATCCCGTATCAGCTACGAGCTGGTACAGAAAGCGGCCCGTGCGCGCATTCCGGCCATTTTTGCATTATCGCGACCGACGGCGCTGGCTGTTGATCTGGCCACTCAACTCAACATGACCCTGGCAACTCTGGTCGACGACGAGGGGTTATACATTTTCTGCGGTGCCCACCGGCTGAATGCGAAGCCATCCAATTAGCCGAAAAAAAGCGTCCTATTTATCCTTGCGCTGCAATTGGTCGACAAAAGGAATATCTGCCGGCGCAAAATCATAATTAGATAACTGTTCGGGGGATACCCACCTGTAATCGGCATGATCATTTAAAGTGATGCTGCCGGATGTCCAGCTTGCGCGATACGCCATCAGCCTGATCGCACCGTGGTCGTACTGATAGACGCTTTGACCAAAGTATCGGCCGACTGTGACGCCAATGCCGAATTCTTCCTTCATTTCCCGCTGCAGGCAGGCCTGCGGCGTCTCGCCGGCTTCAAGCGTACCACCGGGAAATTCCCATTTGCCGGCCTGGCGGTCATCGGCCTTGCGCCGGGCAATCAGGATCTTGCCGTCTTTTTCCAATATCGCCGCCGTCACCGTCTTCATATTTAAAGTCTACATTATAGATCTTTCTATCAATGGGATTCGCTCCAGCTATATAGCCTTCTACTATTTAATGGAGATGTCAGGTTTCGGGTGTCAGGTGTCAGTCTTTGGCCCGATGGGCCTAATTTTGGCCTTAAAACCTGTGGACAACAAGCATTTTGAGAGAGATTTCAGGCTGCGATTGACATACTGTGGCCTGACACCTGACACCTTATTCTTTGGCCTGTTCCCGTTCTTCGGTGAGGCAGTAGATGCCCTCGCCCTTGATGGCCGGCTTGAAGCACATATTATCCGATACACAGGTGGCTTTGGTGAGATCGCCGGCTTTCCAGCGGTTGATCAGGTGGGGTTCCCGAATAAACGGACGGCTCATGGAAATATAATCCGCCACGCCATCGGTAATCAGGTTTTCGGCGACGTGATAAGAGCGGTTTCCGCCGACCAGTATGAGGGTCACATCGGATTCTTTTCTGAGCGCTTTGGCTTCTTCCTGAAAATAGGCCTCTTTTTCCTCTTTGTTGATACCCAGTTGGCTTGGGCGGGTCTTGGGGCTGATCGGCAGACCGCCGCTGATTTCAATGGCGTCAATACCGGCATCTGCAAGTATCTTTCCAACCTGAACAAATTCTGCGGGTTGTAAACCGTTGTCGCTAAAATCTTTACAATTCATTTTGATGAGAACCGGGTAATCGGCACCGACAGCCTCCCGGATGGCCCGCAGCACTTCCAGGGGCAGTCTGGCGCGATTTTCGATGGAACCGCCATATTCATCCGTGCGGTGATTGAACATGGGCGAGATGAACTCGCTGAGCAGATAGCCGTGGGCACCGTGGATCTGAATACCGTCAAAGCCGGCGACTTTGGCCCTGCGGGCTGCCGTGGCAAAGGCGCTGATCACTCTCTGGATATCATCCATTGTCATCTCCTTGCGCATGCCCTCGGCAATACCGTCTATAGCCGAAGGTGCGATCGGCGTTTGACCGGACAATTTCTCATTGCCAAAAAAGCCGGCATGAGCCAGCTGGCAGACAATCTTGCCTTTTTGGCCGTGGACGGCAGCGGTCATCTCTTTGAGCCCTGAAATCATATCATCGTTATGGATGCCCAGTTGACCGGTACCGGCCTGGCCGACTTTTTGAATATAGGCATGGCTGCTGATGATCAATCCAACACCACCGGCAGCCAGTGCTTCCATCATTTCAACCAATGGTGGCGTGCAGCTTCCGTCTTCGGTAGCCAGGCCTTCCCAGGTGGCCGAGCGCACAAACCGATTTTGCAGTTGCATACCGTTAATTTCAGAGGTTTCGAACAAGGATTTCATCTTCTCCTCCTTGATACCTAAATTTCACCCTTTGGTCTTCGCCTTGAGGCTCCTATAGGCCCGCCACAGGCGGATGTTTAAGGGCGAAGCTATCCGCTCTTCGGCGGTTAGCTTCGCCCTTAAATGGGTTGCCTATGAAAGCCTCCGACTCATGCACAATTTAGATATTAGTATAAGGTTTAAAACTATGATTTCAATGGATGATTCCCTGGCGCACGATATAGTACCATTCATCGATGAGCTTTTGGCGGTTTTCACGGACCCACTGCTCGCCATTGGCTTGAACCAGTTCCGTAATCCGGATGGACAAAATTTCGAGTTCTTGGGGAGAGCCCGGTATGTTATGGGTTCCCAACAGCTTATATATGACGTCCAGCTGTAATGGCTTCATCTGCGCCCTCTGGATTATTTTCAGATAAGTTGTTCCCTAATCCACTTTACTTATATTCAAACAGTGACAGGGCAGGCGCTACAAACTCAGAACCCTGTCTTTCTATCAGAAAACAGGGTTTTTTTTACTCGTTTCATGACATTCCCTTAACAAGGGGTGCGCGTTTAGAAATTCCAACCGCTAAATACCATGAGATCTTTGTTATCGTCAAGGTTTTTAGATGGTTGCCCGAAGTGTGCTCTGAATGGGATGTGCAATTTTTTAAAGGATGAAAACAGCGGCGAAGATGTCAACATCTCATCATTAGCAGAACAAGCGGGTATCAATAACGATTTGCTATTCGACAGTTGATGATGTTAGGTTGCTTTGATCCGGAATACTTTAACCCATTAAACCTGGACCCGGAGAACACCCATCGCTTTACTGAGTGGCTATAAAAAGGTGATTTTCAGGCCGGAGCAAAATCCGGAATTTGAATCCCTGCATTGCATTGCCGATCTGGAGCAGGATATCGCGTTGGTATTGCCTTATCTGAATACCGTTCTGGGCGGATTTGAATACTTAAACGATCCACCGGCATTGATTTTAAAATCACGGGGGCGCCTGATTACGCTGCATGCGCGTCAAATTGCTATCAATGCCCTCAAGGACGCGGACGAAGCCGAAAAGTTATTACAATGGCTGATGGCTGAGATCAATGCGGCCTGGGAAGCGCGAGACGGCATCGAACCGAGCTTCGAAGGATTACCGCGGCCTGGTGTCCTTGAGATCCTGCGGCAGCTGCCCAAAACCAATTGCCGCAAATGCGGTCAGCGCACCTGCCTGGTCTTTGCCACCCGCCTGGCAGAAGGCATTCAGGTTCCAGCGGACTGCACCGAACTTTCCAAGAAATCCCGCCAGGGACTTGAAGATTATCTAACAGGGTTTACCTTTAAAGACTAACTTCTATTTAAAAAGGCATCTAAAGTTCTTGGGTTGAACCCGTTACCCGCTTGTTCGCCTCTGGCGGATCGCCCCGTTTGACGGTCAAAGAATAAGATGAGGCTTTTGCGATCTCTAACGCGCTCAACTGGATAACCTAACTGAGAGGAGAACACCCATGAGAAAGACCATCTTCATAGCTGCACTTGTATCGGTGCTGATATTTGTCTGTGTTACCAGCGCCCCGGCCGGAAAGGTAATGGACCGCATCTTGAAAAAAGGGGAGTTGGTCGTTGGCACAACTGGCTCGCAACCGCCTTTGAACGCTACGACAAAGGATGGTCAAATTATTGGCCTGGATGCCGATATCGCCAACCGAATCGCAGCCGGAATGGGTGTCAAAGTGCGTTTTAAGACCATGCCGTTTCCAAAGCTGCTTCCGGCGCTTCATAAAGATAAAGTGGATATCATTATATCCAGTATGACCATGACGCCTAAACGCAATTTAAAGGTGGCTTTCATTGGCCCCTATTACGTTTCCGGTAAAGGGATGTTAACCAAATCGAAAACCATAGCCTCCTTGCAGGCGGCTGACAGTTTGAACGATTCCCGATTTAAAGTGGTTGCCCTCAAAGCTTCGACCAGTGAGGCTTTTGTTAAAAAGACCGCTCCCGATGCCAAACTGGTGCTTGCCGAATCTTATGATGAAGCCTTGGGCTTTTTAATGGAGGATAAAATTGATGTGCTCGTCGCCGACTTTCCGTATTGTGCCTTTACGGCCTACCGTTATGAGGATAAAGGATTGGTGGCCGGACAGTCGCGGCTTACCTTTGAGCCCCTGGGGATCGCTGTCAAAGAAGATACATTGCTCATTAACTGGTTGACCAACTATATGAAAATGCTCGACGGCAGTGGTGAACTGATGCTGCTCAATAAACGCTGGTTTCAAAATTCAGCCTGGATCAAAGATCTTAAATAACAATGCGCCTGATTGATTTTAAATGATCCATTTGATAAGGGGCGGCCGTATGGCCGCCCTTTTTTGCTATTTAAATTAATATGTCGAAATGTAGAAAACTATATGAGATAAAATGATCTAACTATTTATAATACTTGACTTTCTTATATGCTTCGGGTAATCATATTAAGTCGCCAAACAATACTGGCGTTTCAATATTTTTCGATACTCCATAGGTGCTTTTGTATAAAGGCTTTAGCATGAATACTGCCGTTGCAGAAAAGCAAGTTCTTGCCCGAAATGAATCGGTCAAATTTGAAGATTTTCTGAGCAACTACCCACCCGGAGAAGTCCAAATCATCTCTAATCTGGGGATCAGCCGAACACCCAATTCAACGCCCATTTTAATTAAACCACGCCTAAAACTGAATTGCCCCAACAGCATTTGCAATGGTGTTCGGTTTTTCGATTCCTACCAGACCAAAAAATTACCTTTAAGCGAGAAGTGGTCCCGAATTTTTCTGCATTATTCCTGCGCCAACTGCCGGACCCATTCTAAAATATTTGCCATCATGGCGCGCTGGAATGCGGACCATGACGAAGGCGAAGCCATCAAAGTCGGTGAATGGCCGCCCTTTGGGCCCAAAGTTTCCCCCCGCGTGATCTCTATCCTGGGAGAAAATAAGGACTTGTTCTTGATGGGTCGCCGGTCGGAAATTCAGGGTCTGGGTATCGGCGCGCTGGCCTATTATAAAAGGGTGATTAGAAATCAAAAGGTTCATATTTTTGATGAGATCATCCGGGTGATGCGTCGAAGCGGTTCGTCCGACTCTAAAATCGAAAAGCTCAAATCAGCCAAGAAGGAAAAGCACTTTAAAGACGCGGTGGCGTTGATCAGCGATGCCATGCCGCAGGCCCTTTTAATTAATGGCTACAATCCCCTCGCGTTGCTGGACCAGGCGATCAGCAAAGGATCTTATGTTCACAATGATGCTGATGCGCTCAAACTGGCCACGGCTTTGAGAAGAATATTAAGTGAACTGGCCGAGCGGGTGTCCAGGGCCCTGGAAGATCAAACGGATTTGGATGAGGCAGTTAATTTTATCCTCCAGCACGACTAAAAAGCGGGCTTAAAAATGCATTTAACCCCCAATGGTCCGCCAATATTCGTGGCGGATTAAAAACCGATTTCAAAATGCTTGAATACTAATCCGCCGGAGGCGGACTCCACTTTTGAATCGGTTTTCGCCTTGCTTTGTTGAACACCTTAATTTGCATGGATCAGATGTGAAATCCCGCATTCATGCGGGGAACGTTATCTACACTTTTAAGCCCGCTTTTACTCTATATAAGATCTTTCTACATTATATACCTACGGGCGCAATCCGCCGGAGGCGGACTCAGCGGGCAAACCTGATAAATTGATCTGCTATTTCTTGAGCCCGCTTTTTAATTTTCCTTCTTCGATTCTTACCTCCTTAAAATAAAATGCGATACGTTTCCTTTCCTGGTTTGCATCTGCCAGCATTTAAATTCACCTTTTAACCGGAAATATGCTAAAATAGAAATTACATTGAAAAAGTGACGCAGGCAAACGATATATCATTTTGACTTAACTGTTCAGTGGAGGATGCAATGGCCCCCAATAAGGTCGTGGTCAAATTCAAAGACAACACCATCATGAAAGGCAAAACCAACGACTTATTTCCCAACAAAAATCAATTTCACCTGGAAGATGCTGAAGGGAAAATATTTGAAATTAACCTGGAAGATCTAAAAGCCGTATTTTTTGTAAAGGATTTTGAAGGCAACAAAGAGCACAAGGATAACTATGCTGACGAAATTGCCGCCGGCGGTCGAAAAATGAAAGTTAGTTTCTCCGATGGCGAGGAGATCACCGGCTATACCCTTGGCTATTCTCCGGATCGCCAGGGTTTTTATTTAACGCCGGCCGATCTGAAGGGTAACAATGAACGAATTTTCGTTGTCAAATCAGCGACTGAAAAAGTAGAGTTTTTATAATCCTCAGGCAGACTGTCATCAAGCAAAGATCGCAATGTTTAAGTTATAAAATAGTTGAAGTATTGGCAAGCTAAAGCGCCCGTTTCGAACCGAGTGCCGGTTCAAAACGGGCGCTTTGTTTAAGGGAGGTTTGCGGTTAGTTGCTTCGTTCGTATTCGAGTGTGACGGTGACCGTGCGGTTGAGCGCGCGGCCTTCCGGTAGCTCATTGTCAAACAACGGGTTGTGCGGGCCGGCGCCGTCATAAGAGATATTGCCGCTGTTTATGCCGCCGCCGGCGATGATCATTTCAAAGGCCGCCTTGGCCCGCCGCTTGGACAGATCGATGTTATAGGCTTCTTTGCCGATGGTATCGCTGTGACCCATGATAGAGACTGTGGCGGTCGGAATTTCATTGATGCGGGCAATGATCCGATCCAGCACAGCCCGGTTGCGCTCTTTGATGTCGGCGCGATTGAATTCAAAAAGAATCAGCGCGTATTTTTCCATGACTTTGTAGCCTTCCTTTTTGGCCAACCGCTCTTCGCGTTTAATTAGGCGCACGCTGGTGCTGGCATGGGTTTTATAAACGCGGCCTTTGCGGTCTTCGACCTCAATGTTGGCGCCGATATTCTCGTAGGTGCCGATTTTACCCAAGCCCAGCTCTTTGAGGTTAAACTGGTATGCGGACATTAAATCGCCCTGTCCCGAGGCCGAATCAATCAGCGTTCCATCGCCCACCAGCGCCACATTCCAGCGCTGCAGATCATAGCCGCTGTCTATTTGGGGCTTGACCTGCAATTGTTCCGAGTTGCTGATCTTGGCAACATAGGTGCTTTTGATGGTGTCCATGATGGCTGGGGATTCGGAATAGATTTCCACGCGCTGGTTTTCAGCGCGGCCCTCGGGCACGCTGCTGGCGCTGGCCACCGCGGGTCGATTGCGCACTTCAAGCTGCATGCGGGAAGACTCGATGCCCCAGATGTATTTTAAATAGGCCTTGACAGATTCCGCGCGGCTGCGGGACAGATCTTTGCGATTATATTCTTTATCCCGATGGGCGTTGCAGCCCACAATCTTGATCTGCGCTTCGGGGTTGTCGCGCAGGCGCTTCCCGATAATGTTAAGGGTATGGGTATACTTTTCCATCGTGTCTTTTAACTTGCTTTCGCTAAACGACTTGGTCTCGGACTGACCGCTGAAGGTTGCATAGCGGGCGGGTATGTCGCTTTGACCGGTTTCAAAAAAGACATAATTGAGCAGTGGTGAGCTGTCGATGGTGGTGACCTCTTCAATCGTCAGCCTGGCGGGCTCAAGGGCCACTGTGCCTTTTGGCGGCCCAATCAGTTCATGGATCAACTCTCTGCGGGTCACTGTAACCGGACACGTGGCGGTCATGGTTTCATAGGTATCCTGATTGGTGTCGGTCACCTTGATGCGCGCCTGCAGGGTGCTGCAGGCGGCCAACTTGTCACGGCCGATATCATCCAGTGAAAGGGCGGTCTCCGGCGCCAGCAACTGGGCGCCTTTTACGGTCTTGATGGTTTGCTGATCGCCCTGGATATCCAGCTCCCAGTCCGCCATCCCGTATTCGGCTTCAATCTGAGACAGGATTTTTATCTCACTTAGATTGGAGCTTTCGGCAATAAACTGGTTGGCGGCCATGGCCTGCATATCGCCGGAGTCATAAATAATGTCGACGCGCTGGTTTTCAGCCCGACTGCCCAGCTTATCGGCCGGTGCCGGCTGTGCCGGCAAATTACGGGCCTCGACCGTCATGCGGGAGCTGTCGATGCCCCAGACCGATGAAAGATAGCTTTTCACCGATTCCGCCCGGGCTTTTGAAAGTTCCAGGTTGCCCTTCTCAACGCCGGAATCCGAGTTGCAGCCCACAATTTTGATCTGCGCCTCTGGTACGGCGGTCATTTGCCGGCCGACGATGTTGAGCACATTCTTGTAACGGTCTGTTGCGTTGGTCAGTATGCTTTCATTAAAGGCCGCTGTGTGGGCACGGTCTTTTATAAGCACATAGTTGTCGGAGATATCGCTTTTGCCGGTTTTAAAAAACACCTGGTTGAGCACCGGAGAGCCATCCAGCAGGGTTAGCATATCAAAATTTAGCTGAGCCGGCTGCAGACTCAAAGTGCCGCTGGGCGGCTGATAAAATTTGTAATTGACAACATAGCGATGCAATAAGGTGGTGGAAAAGGATTGAAAGATCGGCAGCAGCTCCGATGCGGAATGGGCTTTCCAAATTTGCCCATTGTGTTTCTCAACAAACGCTTGCAGGAACTTATCCATTTTTCGACCGGGCATATAATCAACCGCAAAAACTTCCAGGTTGCGGATGTCGTGGGCTTCGGATTCAACCACAAAGCTTTTAAATTTACTGTTGAGGTCTTCGCCGTCTGAAAAAACCACCAAAAATTTATTTTCTTCAGGGGGCATTTTGCGAATCAAGCTGAGTCCGGCCACCATGGCTTCATACAGATAGGTCGTTCTGGTCAGCCCATCGCCAAAGGCGTCTTTTAAAAACTGTTTTAGCTCCGGAATCGACTTGGCGGTGGCGGCTTGGGTATGGAGCCAGTAGGCCTTGACATCCATGCCGCTTTTTTTGCTGAACGTCACGATGGACACATTGTCCATCGGACGCAGGCTGTCAAAAAATTTATCCAAAGCCGCCAGCAATGGTTTGATGGCCTTTCGTTGTCTCATGGAATACGAATTGTCCACCACCATTACAATGTTCAGCGGCACGGATTCGCTGGTTTCCAGCGATTCGATGGATTGGATCTGAGCCTCCCGTTTGCCGCTTTTGATCACAAAGTCTTTGGGCATTAATCCTTTGATAGGGTTGTTGTTGGCATCTTTCACCGATATCAGCAGGCTGTTTTCACCGGCCGGCTGATGCGTCAGTTTGGTTTCATGGTTCGGTGTGAGGACCTCAATTGGCTCTGTCGCCAGGCAATTGGCCGAGTACAACAGCAGAAGACCGGCGACCAGAAAGGCGATTTTGTTCTTCATCATTTTTCCTCCCAAATTATGTTAATCGTTGATTTTTTTATATAAATTTCAGTTAACGGCTCATATACAGCAAGAAGCATTCCAGAACGGCACAGATAAAATTAAACCAAGAAATTTCAGCAGGTTATATAGACTTGATCTCGGCTGCCAGGTTTAAATGTCAGAAAACCGTCTGATTTTGTGTACAAGGCGTCAATTTTATTGAACAAAATGTGTCGGTTAAGTCGGCCTAACCAGTTCAATGGGCCAAGGGAGATATTAAACGTTTTTGTTAGATGGCTTCTGTATGGATAATGATTTGGAGGATTTTTTTCTGCGGATCAATTGATAAATGAGCAGAAGGATGAACAGCGCCAGGCCGATATAGTTAAGAAGCGGATTGGCCCAGATGAGCAAAAGCGCAGCCGCGCCCTGCAGGATGGTTTCCGGCCAGTTCAGGTGGGTCAGAAAGTAGCGCTCCATGCAGACCACAAAGGCAATGATCGATAAAATGGAAAAGATAACGGTTTTGATGACCTCGGGAGCGGGCCCGTTCAGCAGCAGCGGGTGGTAGGCCATGATGATCGGAATAATATACAATCCCTTGGCCAGTTTCCATGAGGTGAAGGCGGTTTTCATCGGGCTTGAGCCGGCAATACCGGATGCAGCAAAGGATTCCAGGGCCACCGGAGGCGTGACGTTGGCATCCTGGCTGTACCAGAAAACCACCATATGGGCGGTGAGCAGCGGGATGCCCAGATCCATGAGCCCGGGGCCGGCCAGAATGATCAACACAATATAAGAAGCGGTCACGGGCAGCCCCATCCCCAGAAAAAGCGAGGTCAGGGCCACCAGCAGCAGGGCCAGCAGGGGAATTCCCTGGGACAGTGATACCACCAGCGAGGAAAAACGCAGACCGGTGCCGGTCAAGTTGACAATACCGACAATGATACCGGCGGCGGCGCAGGCCACGGCCACCACAATTGCGTTGCGGGCCCCCTGCTCCAGGGTTTTGATCAGGGTGCCAATAGAAATTCGGGAGCCTTTGCGCAGCAGGGCGGTAAAATAGACGGCTAAAATGGCGATGAAACCGGCCATCATCGGGCTGTAGTTCATAACTAGAACGATGATCAAAATGGCCACCGGGATAATGAAATGGATGCCGTCTTTGAGGGTCTGCAGAATATTTGGTAGCTGGTCTTTGGGAAGCCCCCAGATGCCCTGTTTTTGGGCTTCAAAATGGACAAACAAAATCACCGAAAAAAAGTAAAGCACCGCCGGAATGAAAGCTATTTTAATGATGTCCAGATAAGGCGTTTGAGTAAATTCGGCCATCAGAAAGGCGCCGGCCCCCATAATCGGCGGCATCAGCTGTCCACCGGTGGAGGCGGCGGCTTCCACGGCGGCGGCTACATGTTTGCGGTAGCCGATTTTTTTCATCATCGGGATCGTAAAAGAGCCGGTGGCCACCACGTTGGCCACGGCACTGCCGGCCACCGAGCCCATAAATCCGCTGGCCACCACAGCGGTTTTGGCGGGCCCGCCCGAAAAGCGCCCGGTTACCGAATAAGACAGGTTGATAAAAAAGCTGCCGGCGCCGGTTTTGTCCAAAAATGCACCGAAGAGGATAAAGATGAAAACAAAAGTGGACGCAACACCCAGGGGCAGACCGAAGATGCCCTCGGTGGTCAGCGAAAGGGTGGTGGCGATGCGTTCAACACTGTAGCCTTTGTGGACAATCAGCTCTGGCATCCAGGGGCCAAAATAGCCGAACAGCAAAAACATAATGGCAATGACGGTCAGGTTCAGCCCGATCACCCGGCGGGTGGCCTCCAGCACCAGCAATACCAGGGCAACCCCCACTCGAAAATCCCACGGGCTCCATTCCCCCTGGCGTTCGAAAATACCCTGTAGATCGATAAAAATGTACAGCCCGATGAAAACTGCCATGGCGATCAAGATCAGATCGATGAGCATGGCAAAGTTGAATTTATCTTTACGGACGCCTTTGTAAAGGGGTTTGGTTAAAAAGGTCAATGCCAGAATGCAGGTTAAAAAGACAGAGCGATGCCGCATGGCGGTCATGGCCACCATCCCGGCGGTGTACAGCTGAAACAGGCTAAGCCCCACACCGATAACGGTCAGACACCAGGCAATGATGCGGGCCGTCGGGGTATTCGTTTCTGTGGCTTTAGATTCGTCCATAGTCGCATTCAGCTATATTGATTTTTCACCACCCGCCGCGCGAAATAAAAAATGTAATTTTTTTACCGCAGAGACGCAGAGTCCGCAGAGATGATTTTTTAATTTTGCTTTCCGTTGAGAGGACGGAAAGCAAAAAAAATCTGCCTCCGGCAAGAATAAAGGGCTCCGTTGTTTACCAAGCTATATTAAATAGCTTTATTGTTTTGCCGCGAAGCGGTTGAGTGGTTTTCATTTGTCGGCGTCTCAGCGACAAATGAAAAAAATACTTACTCTGCGAACTCTGCGTCTCTGCGGTGAATATAAAACTCAGATACTTACCGCGGTGTGGCCGGGTGCGGCCAGATTCGGCGCCACAGGCTATACAGCCAGCTCACCGGTCGGGCTGCAAACTGCACCGCCACGTGCGGTGCCACTGCCGACAGGTTTTTTTCACGACCGCGCCAGATCACGGTGTGATCCACCCCGGGGCTGCCCACCCGCAGGATAAAGTCACCGGTGGGCATGTGCATATCTTCGATGACCTCATAGTCGCCGCGCCTAACCATGCGGCCCACACCGGGCATGCGTCCCATGCCGGCGCCGAATTTCAAATAACGCTCCTCTTCAATGAAAATACGCCCCTCGGCATCCAGGCTGTGTTCTTCCCAGATCGGGGCGTTTTCCACCGAATGATGATAGTGTAGGGTAAAGCGCTCGCCTGGCTGCAGCGGTACCACCAGCAGCGGTGGCCCGCCTTTGACCGGTTTAACGGCTAATTCCAGGCCTCCGGGCACATGCCAGCCAATCAATGCAAAGGCAACGACCAGGCCGGGGGG